>NZ_JBEOPC010000020.1:0-56761 GCF_040309765.1 Psychrobacter sp. TB20-MNA-CIBAN-0197 | reverse complement strand
GCGCTTAGAATGACTAAACTTATTATTTTTAACATCGAAACGCCTAAAAAATAGTCGCTGTCAGTGCCATGGTCGAAGGTTCAACACGCCCTATATTTAGCATAAAGATAATTAGAAACACTCATTAGGATAATTATAAATGCAAACCTTTAATCATCTAATAACCACTCGCCCGCATGATGTACGGCAAGTATTAATTAGTGATCTGCATTTATCGCTAGACGAGCCTGCCCTTGTGCAGGCTTTTTTGGCGCTGCTTGATGACTGCCTCGCTCTGCCGAATCTCAAACGCTTGTTTATTTTAGGCGACTGGTTTGAGGTTTGGCTTGGCGATGATGTTTATCTATCATTGGCAGATGACGACAGGCAAGCGCACTGGCTCACGCCATTAATTAATAAACTTAAGCAGCTACGTATAAAGGGCTGTGAGATATTAGTCATGCACGGAAATCGTGATTTTTTATTAGATCGCGGTTTTCTCAATTTATTTGGCGGTGAGCTGATTGATGAGCCCTATAGCCTAGACGTTGGTAAACAAAGCTATCGCTTAGAGCATGGCGACGCGCTGTGCAGCGATGATAAAAAGTATCAATGGTTTCGAAAGGTGATACGTCACCGGCTGAGCAAATGGTATCTACTCAATAAATCCCTATCGAGGCGCCTAGCCATCGCTGATAATATGCGCGCGAAGAGTAAGCTCAATAACCGCACCAAAGACGCCTATATCATGGATGTCAATGAGCAGACGGTCGCGCAAGCGGTCGCTGATAACGATGCGCTGCTACATGGTCATACCCATAGACCCAACGTTCATACAACGATCAATGGTAAAACGCGTTACGTGCTCGGTGATTGGCGGCATATCGATACCGAAACGCGCCTGCCAAAGGTGAGCGCAGTGATTGGAGCGGTTGTGTCAGAGACGCACTCAGCAGAGGCTGAATTTAGCTTAGTTAAGTTTGTCTACTCAGTATAAACCCAGCTGGTATAAGCGTATAAAGAGCGCTTTGTGCAGCAAAACCTAACTCTAATAACTGACATCTATAATAATGGATACTCATCACAAATATCGTCACAGTAAACATAGCCCTAGTAAATACTATGCCTCAACCTAATCTCGTCATTCTTATTCACGGTCTGCATCAAGCGGCCTTTATTATGCGGCCACTGGCCAAACGCTTGCAGGCACGAGGGTTTGATACTCATCAATTTGGCTATCGCAGCATGCGCGACGATATCAAAACCAACAGTGCCCGCTTAAACACTTGGCTTGAGAGTCATCATCGCCCTGATCAGCCAATTGATCTGGTTGGTCATAGCTTAGGCGGGCTGATAATCCGCGATTTTGTCGCTCATTATCCGCAGTGGCAGATTGGACGCTGTGTGACTTTAGGTACGCCCCATTTGGGCAGCGTCAGTGGTGATTATAGTTGGCGATTAGCGCCTTTTATTGTCGGTAAATCATACAAGCAAGCTTTAGACGGCACAGTTGCGTCTTTGCCTGACGATATTGAGCTTGGTGTAATCGCTGGTAATAAAGCACAGGGATTAGGTCAGCCGATTTTGAGCTACCACAATCGTAAACGGCGTAAGGCTGATAGCGACATAGAAGACAAAAGCTTAGCTCATGACGGCACCGTATATGTCACTGAGACTCAGCTCGCCGGCGCTACTGACCATATCATCTTGCCCGTCACTCATACTGGCATGCTAATGAGTACAGAAGTCGCGCGGCAAGTGATTTGGTTTTTGGATCATGGGCGGTTTAAGCATATAGCGATTAACCTTTAACGCCCATACCTTGTTTAAGCTCAGCTTTATGCTCCTCAATCACAGGTATCAAAGTCTGCATCACCCACTCATGACGCCAACCTTGTAAGCCCTCTGGCAGATCAGCTAAGTCTTTCTCATAAGCAATGACTTCATATAGCTGATGCAGCCACTTTTTGCGCATTAATACATTCGCTGGTATACCGAT
The DNA here is from genome assembly GCF_040309765.1 of Psychrobacter sp. TB20-MNA-CIBAN-0197. Taxonomy (NCBI): domain Bacteria; kingdom Pseudomonadati; phylum Pseudomonadota; class Gammaproteobacteria; order Moraxellales; family Moraxellaceae; genus Psychrobacter; species Psychrobacter sp. TB20-MNA-CIBAN-0197. Next base: position 54,783 of record NZ_JBEOPC010000020.1, on the reverse strand, counting down.
TTTCTCTGCTTGTATCTGGGTTGCATGTTGAACGGCTTTTGACAACGCTTTGTTCTTGGAGCGATAAGGCGCAGGCAGTCTCGGCGGACGCTCGGCAGGCGCTAACTGCTGAGCCTGCTTAATCTCCTTGAGCAGCTCTTCACCATAGAGTCTGAGCATACTACGGTGCATAGTGGTCTTGTGCGCAAGCTCGCGCATAGATTTGGGCTTTTCAGTGATAATCTCGCGTACCGCTTGTTTTTTTATCACAAAGGTGCGCGGCTGATTGGTCGCACGCGCTAGCTGTTCACGCCAACTGGCCACCGCTTGCAGTATTGCCATTTGCTGCGTATCGTAGCGATAGTCCGCCATGGTTAAGTACATATCCTCATCAGCAACCTGCTGCGAGTCATACAGCTCTTGAGCATAGAGCTGACAATCCGCCCAGACATACTCGTACAGGCCTTGCTTTTTTAGCTCGTACTCTAAGCTCAAATATAGCGCTGGCAAAAAACGCACATCATCTATCGCGTACTGTTCTTGCTCATCAGATAGCGGCCGACGCAGCCAGTCGGACTGACTTTGCTCCTTATCAATATGCATATCTAGCTGATCATCGAGCGCTTGCTGGTAGCCCATCTGCAACTGACCGGTTAAATACGATAGCGCAATTTGCGTATCAAAGATGTTGGTCAACGGCGGGCAATCAGATAGTAAGTAAAAAATGCCTAAATCCTCGCCACAAGCGTGCCAAATGGCGACATCAACTGCGCTTAGCGCTTGCCAGACGTCCTGTAACTGTAACTGCGGGGCATCTAATAAATAGATATGCTCGCCTACGTTTATCTGCACCAAAGCCAAGCGCGGATAATAAGTATCGCGCTTGATAAACTCCGTATCCAGTGCCACCCGACCACAGCTTTTCAAAGCCTCAATGACGGGTGTCAATTGGGACTGCTCTTTGATCCAAGTTACCGGTAGCTCATCAGCGCTATCAAGTAAAGCATCAATATCAGGCTTTGTAGGCAAGGCGTTTGATGCAGAAATGGCTGGATTATCAAGCGGCTCTATAGTGTTATTATCAGTAGCTATATCATCTTGCGAAGTGGTTAGCGTTGTCAAAGAGGAGTTAGACACGGGCAGATACCTGCTTAAATTGAAAAGTTAATGAGCCGATTATAACAATATCGGCGTATTAATTGGGCGAGTGTCATTTATTTCAAAAATAAAAAACTAGGCATAACGCCTAGTCTACTGAGTCGTCAACGAATAAAAAAACGCTGCCTTTATAAAAAAGAGCGGTTTTGTAGCGCTTGGCCTAAAGTCATACTATCGAGATACTCAAGCTCACCGCCCATCGGCACCCCTTGTGCTAAGCGAGTGACCTTTTTAACATGGCGACTGGCCGCTTCACTAATAAAGTGCGCCGTCGTCTGCCCCTCTACCGTCGTGCCAGTCGCCAGTATCAGCTCATCTACCGGCTCGTCTTTGACCCGCCAGACCAGCTGATCGATATTGAGATCATCGGCGCTAATGCCATCGATAGGCGACAAGTGACCACCCAATACAAAGTACAATCCGCGATAGCCCGCCGTTTGCTCTATAGCCATCACATCGGCGGCAGTCTCGACCACACACAGCTGGGTATTATCACGTCTTGGGTCTTGGCACAGCGGGCAGATACTCTCATCACTGAAGCTATGACAGCGCTGACACTCCACAATCTCACGCATCGCTTCATCTAGAGCTTGTGCTAGCGCCATGCCTTGCGGGCGCTTTTTGCTCAGCAGATGCAGTGCCATACGCTGAGCACTTTTTTGACCGACACCAGGCAATACACGCAGCTGCTTGACTAGCTGATCGAATTTGGCAGTAAGCAAATTATTATCCTTTTGCAATTATAAAAACGGACGCTATAACTTAATCTCTAGTTATAAAAATGGGGTCGTATCGTTACGATAACAACCCCATCTATTGACTACTACAGTCAGTATTTATACGCTTTTTATGTTATTTAGCAATGAGTTATCGCTTAGAACATACCTTGCATACCTGGTGGTAGACCCATACCTGAGGTCGCGCCAGCCATTGTCTCTTCGTACAGATCATCAGCCTGACGAACAGCATCATTGATAGCGGCGGCGATTAGATCTTCGATCATATCAGGCTCATCTTCTAAAAGACTAGGGTCGATAGATAAACGCTTAACCACATGGCGACCGGTCATCGTCACTTTGACAAGGCCACTGCCCGCTTCTGCCTGCACTTCTTTATTGGCCAGCTCTTTTTTGGCGGTCTCAACATTGGCTTCGACTTTCTTTTGCATGGATTGTGCTTGTTGCATCAAGGCTTGAATATTCATAATACTCTCTTTGTCTTTGTAATCCGGGTGAATTTAGATAAAAATAAAACGTTAAGCTAATTATAGCGTTATCTTTATAAACTGTCTAAGCCGCGAGCCAAATCTTTGATAATATCTTCAGCATCCTCCAGCCCTACAGACAGTCGAATTAGGCTATCATTAACACCTGCCTCAGCGCGAGCCTCAGCAGTTAAGCGAAAGTGCGTCGTCGTCGCAGGGTGGGTGATTGTCGTCTTAGCATCACCTAGATTGTTGGTGATAGATATCATTTGTGTCGCATCTATCACTTGCCAAGCAGCGGCTTTGCCATCTTGCGTACCATTAGCAGAATCGGTCGCTTTGACTTCAAAACCCATAATCGCGCCATAAGCGTCTGCCATATGATGCTGGCGTGTTGCAAGCTTGTGCGCTGGGTGGTCTTTTAGCCCAGAGAAATGCACAGTGCTAACGTTTGGATGATTCAGCAAAAACTCAGCGACCTGATTGGCATTATGACAGTGAGCTTGCATACGCAGTTTGAGCGTCTCAAGACCTTTGGTAAATACCCAAGCGTTAAAAGGACTCATACTGATACCACCTGAGCGCACTACTGTGAACGCCTCCTGCATCAGCTTGTCGCTGCCGACTAAAGCGCCGCCTAATACGCGGCCCTGTCCATCTAGATATTTAGTCGCTGAGTGAATCACCACATCCGCGCCTAAGTCTAGCGGGCGCTGAATAGCAGGAGAGGCAAAACAGTTATCGACGACGAGCAATATGTCGTTCGCTTTACACAGCTCGCTTAAAAAGCCAATATCGCAAATTTGCGCTAGCGGGTTGCTCGGGCTTTCGCAGTAGATGAGCTTTGTATTTGGCTGCACGGCCGCGGCCCAAGCATCGTTGTCAAAGCAGTCAACGTAACTGACCTCGACGCCGAATTTAGCCATATAATTATTGAACAGTCCAATAGACGAGCCAAACAGCTGATTGGCTGCCAGCAAGTGATCGCCTGCTTTTAGGTAAGCCAAACACATAGTCAAAATAGCGCCCATGCCAGAGGCGGTGGCGACTGCGCGCTCGCCATTCTCAAGCGCAGCTAGGCGGCGCTCAAAGGTACGCACGCTTGGATTGGTATGGCGCGAATAGACATTACCCGTCTTAGTACCATTAAAATGTGCGGCGGCATCACTCGCCGACTCATAGACATAGGAGCTGGTGGTAAAGATAGCCTCAGAATGCTCACCTTCATCGGTGCGATGCTGTCCGGCACGTACGGCGACGGTTTGCATACCATAATCGAGGCTTAAATCTAAGGCATCTGAGCGCCAGTTACTATCTAAACCACTGTCGTTGTTACTATCTAAACCACTGTCGTTGCTATTTTGTTGTGCTGGCGATTGGCTCATAAGTATTCCGTAGTGAGGGTTGAGGCTGCAAGGAGAATCGATACTACTATTGGTAAACGTTTTAAACTGCACAATATCATATCATGACTGCGCTTTTCAGACACCTACTACGCTTTTTTTCGTCACTAGGCTCTAACTTTTGGTTATTCACCAGCCGCTGCTACGGATTAAAAAATTTAACGTATTTTTTATAGGCAGATACCTTTGTACCTGCTAAGCTTGGCAAAAATATTTGTGCGGATTGTTCCAACAATATATTTGCTAAGCAAAATATGATTATCTGTAGCGTCATACTAATACAGTGTTGATGTTGATATTAATACTGATGTTGCTGTTGTTACTGTTACTGTTACTGTTACTACGTATTACTATTAGTTAAAGCCGCGGTGTAGACCGCTCAGCCAATCTTTTGAGTGTATTGAGGCCATCTTATGATGTCGATGTTGGATGTTTATTCTAGTAAATTGACGATGAGCCTTACTCTTGGGTTGTCATTGAGTTTGGTTGGCTGTCAAAGCTTACCGCAGCAGCCGCACTTAGCACAGAGCAAAGAGCTCTCTGAGCGGGTTAATGCTATGTATACTAATAAGACAAAGGCTCAAGATGAGCCAATCACTCCAGATTCACGTTTGGACTCAGGTATGGAAGATAGCAACGTCAATACCGAAACTGATGATACCGCCAATGCCAATAATGATACTGACTTAGTCGCGACCATTAGTGAGCAAAATAAAATCCATCCTGATTTATCAGGGTATCATCCAATTGTCACAGGCGCCAATGCGTTTGCCTCTCGTAGCATATTGACCGATATGGCGACGCGCAACATCGACGCGCAATATTATATCTGGCATGATGATCAGGCCGGTCAACTGCTGCTAAAAGACTTATGGGAAGCGGCTGAGCGCGGCGTTATCGTGCGCTTATTGATAGACGACTTTAATAGCAGCGCCGCGCTTGATCAGCAGTTATTACGTTTTTCAAGCCACCCTAATACAGCGGTCAGAATTGTTAACCCTTTGATGCACCGTAAGTTTCAAGCGCTCAACTTCGTCACTGGTCTGCCTCGTATCAACCGGCGCATGCATAATAAAAGCATGACTTTTGATAAGCAAATCACTATCATCGGTGGCCGCAATATTGGTAACGAATATTTAAGTAATGATCAAAACAGTCAATTTGCTGATTTAGATGTGCTGCTTATTGGTAAAGTAGTCGCAGATATTGATAATAGCTTTGGCAGTTACTGGTCCGCGCCTATCTCTTACGATATCGAGACGTTAGTAACTTTAGATGAAGATGGGCCGACGGACTTTATCGAGGGACTCGATCAGCTCGGTACCAATGAGAAAAGTGATAACCAAAGCAGCTTATCGGTATATAAGTCAGCAATTGCGGACTCTTCTATCGATACTGATTTATTAAATAAGCGCATTCCTTTTCGCTGGACGGATATGCAGTTTTTGAGTGACGATGTCGGTAAGCTGACCACGTCTGTCCCCGCCGATACCAATCTAGTGCAGCAGCTACGTACCTTGCTTGGGCGCCCTGATAAAGAGCTGACCATCATCTCTTCTTACTTTGTTCCCACCAAAGATGGTGTCGATACGTTAGTAGAGCTGGCCGACTCTGGCATTGATATTAAGATACTGACCAACTCTTTTGATGCCACCGATGTAACCGCTGTACATTCTGGCTATAGCCAGTGGCGACCTAAGCTACTCAAATCCGGTATCAAGATATATGAGCTAAAATCTACTGCTAGTGAAGAGGATCGCGAAAACAAGCTGTGGAAAGCGCGCAGTCAGTCCTCAACTAGCTTGCATGCTAAGACCTTTGCTATTGATGATCATCAAGTCTTCATTGGTTCCTATAACGTCGATCCACGCTCAGCGAATATTAACACAGAGATGGGCGTTATCATCAATGACGATGAGCTGGCGCGGCAGCTGCATGAAGCGCTCAGTGACGACTTATTAAGCCAAGCTTATGAAGTCAAATTAACCGATGATAATCACTTGCAGTGGCACACTATGGAAAATGGTGAGAAAAAGGTCTATGAAGCTGAGCCGCGAGTGGACTTATCCGATCATATTTGGCTAACTATTATGTCGTGGTTACCTATCGATTGGCTGCTATAAATAAGCTTTAATCTAAAATAATGTACAACACCCTTTTATCTACCCTCTGTTTTATTTTCGCTCAATTTTAACTTTTTATTTATCGTCAACGGCCATTGTGATGGCCGTTGTAATGCTTTGCTTGTATATGGGAAAATAATCGACCATGCCTTCTCGCCCTCAATATGCGCTCATGTCTGGTAAAGATAAAAACATGGTGATTTTTGTCTGCTTGACGAGTGCTATCACTTTTTTTGACTTTTTGATCTACTTGTATATGGCAGATTATATCTCTTCTGCTTTTTTCCCAGCCAATATCGATTCTGGCATGACTCGCCTACAAGGGCTTGGATTATTTGCTGTCGGTTATTTGGCTCGTCCGCTTGGCGGCATTTTGTTTGGTCGCTATGGCGATATGAAGGGACGTAAGCCCTTATTGCTTATAAGTATGCTTGCAACCGCGCTTTGTATGGTAGGTATAGCAATACTACCGACTTATGCTCAGTGGGGCGTAATAGCCCCGAGCTTATTTATTATTTTGCGCCTAATACAGGGAATGGCGTTTGGCGTTTATGTGCCTTTGGCTTGGATTTATATTGCTGAGCAAGTCCCGCGCCAGTATCTGTCAGTGGCCTGTAGCTATGTGACAGCAAGCTTTTTTGTGGGCGTGTTATTTTCTAACGCTTTTTTTGTCTGGCTAAACGGCTCGATGACGCCTGTTCAGATGTTGGATTATGGCTGGCGTGTACCCTTTGCTGTCGCTGCTCTGCTAAGCTTCTTACCTCTACTGGCATGGCGCTTCATTAACGAATCACCGTTTTTTATTGAGATGCAAACCCGAAAACCTTTACGAGGCGTTAGGCAGCCGCTCACTTTATTATTTAAGTACTGCAAGCATTCTATCTTTTTGGGCCTCTTACTCAGCCTTATGATTGCTAGCATCACGACGGTAGTGGCTTTACTACTGCCAAGCCTGATCGAGTTAAGCTTTAGTTTAGATAATGATCTGTTTGTTTTTTCGCATAGTTTGGGCATTGTCTTTATGATTTTTGGCTGTGTCTTTTATGGCATTGTGTCCAACCACGAAAACTTTGGTAAAATTTTGGTTTTCGGATCAATTTTATTAATCGGCCAGATATTTGCCTTTTATTATCACCTGCAAACTGGCGGCGATTACATCTTGATTATGTACGCTCTACTTGGGTTTTTTGCTGGCATTGTAGGCATGATACCGGCTATTTTCGTACAGTTATTTCCGACTAATGTACGCCTGACAGGTCTCGCTTTGTCTTATAATGTGATGTATGCGATCGTGGGCGGCCTGCTGCCTTTTGCACTCGGTTATGCCACCTTTTATATCAGCATCTCGCCTGCTCTGTATATCGCTTTTATCGGTGCGATGAGTATTATGGTTGGTTTATATTTTTATCATCTACCAGAATCGAAACAACTGAACCGAGTGATTTAATAGCGCTATATACTTTGGCTGTGAATGATAAAGATGATGTCAACGCTACCATCGATTCGATTTGAAATAAATATAGTACTATTACGCAGGCCTCAATGTTTGATTAAAATAACCGTATCAAAATGAGTGCTGCGCCGGATAATATTCCCGACAACCTACTATATACCTAGTTAAAATCATACACATCGCTGCAATGCTTTAAAAATGCTTTAAAAAAGAGTTCTATAGTTATGATAGATATGACCAATAAACGCTTATCCGTTGCACCAATGATTGACTGGACAACGACCGATTATCGTTATTTTGCGCGCCTGTTTAATCCGCACGTTTATCTGTATACCGAGATGATCAGCACAGGAGCGCTCATATACGGGAACCGCGCGCGGCACTTGCGTTTTGATGAGCGCGAACATCCTATTGTTCTGCAACTTGGCGGCGCTGATAATGCGGATATGACCCAATGCGCCGAATTTGCTCAGCAGCATGGTTATGATGAAGTCAATATCAATGTGGGCTGCCCCTCTGATCGCGTGCAGCATAACAAGATAGGCGCTTGCCTGATGGCAGAGCCCGCTACGGTCGCAGATTTAGTCAAGCATATGCAAGCAGCGGTCGATATCCCAGTGACAGTCAAGCATCGCATCGGTATCGACGACTTTGATAGTTATGAGTTTATGAAAGAGTTCGTTGAAACTGTAGCAGCGGCAGGCTGTACTCGCTTTATCGTTCATGCGCGTACCGCTTGGCTACAAGGTCTGAGCCCCAAACAAAACCGCGAGATACCGCCACTGCGCTATGAGGATGTCTACCGGCTTAAGCAAGAGTTTACTGAGCTTGATATTGAGATTAATGGCGGTATCGAAAGCGTCGATGATATCGCAGAGCACTTAAAGTACATCGATGGGGTGATGATCGGCCGCGCTTTTTATCAAAACCCTTATTTGCTCGCAGAAGCGAATAGCTTATGGGGCGAGCCTGCACCAAAACGCTCTGATATCTTGGCTGAGATGTACCCTTACTTGCGTCAGCAGATCGAGCTTGGCGAAGCACTACCGACGATGGCGCGGCATTATTTGGGTCTTTTTCAAGGCTTAAGTGGCGCGCGCAGATGGCGACAGGCTTTGAGTGGTAAACCTAGCTTGACGATTGAGGATATTGAACGAGCTGCCACGGAAGTGCTCGCGCTAAATCCTGGAATTTAAGTAACGCTAAGTGCGCATAAGACCTTATCAGCTGATAAAAACTAACCTTAGCATTCGTTAAGCTAGAACCTAAATCAGTCATAAAAGCGCATCAAGTTAAGCAGCTAGCGCTAGATACTGCCACATCGCCAAGCCGTTATTAAAGATATGCAGCGCTATCGGCAAAAAAAGAGAACCTGATTTGTAGCGCGCATAACAAAATATTAAGGCGAGCACGACGATAGTGCTGATCTCATATAGCCCATACTGCAAGTGCATCACCGCGAACACTAAGCTGGTAATCAAACTTGCCATCAGTGCGCCGTGCGCTTCTGACTGTGCTAGACCTTCAGCTTTTGATAGCTCTGTTTTATCGAACTTTATGGCAAACTGCTCCTTGAGCGCAGACCAAATAACACCTCGAAACACGAGCTCTTCATAGATAGGCGCGATCACCACCATCGCAATGATTAACAGCCATACCGAGCTGACCGAATCATACAAAGGATCAACGAACAACGAAGGGGATTTATCCAACCAGTATGTCAGCGCTTGACTACCAATCATAAACAGTAATAGTAGACCAAAACTGCCGATAGCGACTTTTAGTGAGAACGACTTGAGCGCTAGATAATCACTAACTTGCGCGCCTTTTAAGCGAATAATAAGCGCTATTAAAATGCTCAAAAATACACCGCTAAAGACAATCGAGCTACTAACGATGGTGCCATTGCCGCTAGCAAAATAAAACAGGTCAGCTGCTGTTTGGGATTTAGTAGAAGGTAGTAATAGCTTGCCGGCGATATAGATACCTAATAGCTGACTACCAAAAAAAGCAAACACCATTGCCACCAGCAGTGCTAACGCTTCCCATAAAGAAAATAGCGGCGTTTTTGCTGTTTGCGGTATAGCGTCTAGTGAGTTTGCAGATTTCGACATAGATAAGAACTCAAAAAATAATAAGCGACGCCATTTTATAAAACAGCTTAAGTATTAAGATATACTGCTATTGAGACAGCTGCTGCTCAATGATATCAAGCACCAATGCTGATACGGACTCTGGGTGCTCAAGCGGGAACATATGACCGCCAGCATGCGTCTGAAAGTCTATCCCTAAACGCGCTTTGACTTGTTGGGGGAATTTACGTTTCAAAAATATACTCTCCTCACCAATGATGAGCTGAGCAGGCGGCTTAGGTCCTTCATTAGGAGTCAGCCAATACATGGATGGATTGGTTCGAAACACTGCCACCTCATTCTTTTTGGAGATCGCTAACGTTACTTTGCCATCAGCGCGCTCGTGTAAGCCGTGCTCGATATACCCCTGAAAGCTACGCTCATCAAAATTCTTAAAGAAGGTTTTATGACGCATTTGCTCATAAGCGTCATCACGGCTGTCCCAAACATCGCGGCGATGTTTTGAGATACCGGAAGGTGACATTTTGTCCATCAAGCGGTGGTTCATCATCGGCACTTTATCTAGCGTCTTTGCCACATGCATCAAAAAACTACTCCGCCCATATATCAGTGGCGGATCCATCAGCACGGCTTGATTAAAGTGTTTAGGCGCCCGGTACAGCGCTTGCAACGTACACAGCGCGCCCAAAGAGTGGCCAACTGCCACGACTTGTGTGACGCCATGACGCTTGCACGACTCTGCCACACTATCGATGACCTGTTGGGTCAGACTGCGCCAATTATTGTCTACCGGATAGCCGCTTGTCTCTCCTAGCATAGGGATATATTCAATCGTGAAAAACTCAGCAAGTCCGTCAAAAAAAGGCGCATAAACGGCGCTTGGCATGCCATTAGCATGCGCGAAATGCAGCACTGGCTTTTGGGTTAGCTTTGATACGGGCAAGGAGGCAAATCTCTGCGCCTTGTGGTCATTCTCATTCATGTAAGCTCTCTATTATTTTGATTATTAAAATATATTTATAGGATGGTGGATTACAAAGACTAAAACCAAACTTAGTTATAGCAAAAGGCTGAGCTATTTACTAGCTCAGCCCGGATACTGATAGAGTCAAAACTAAGTTAATATACAAACCCTTAGCGCATCTCAGCATTGCCTTCTTGCTGCCCTAATACATCAAGGTTAATACTTGAGCCGAGCCCTGCGCCTAATTTCACTGCAAAGCGATCCATAAATAACTGAAACGGGTCTACAGGACTGTAATTGACTACGTTATCAAGCTCAAGCTGCTTCTCTAAGCTTGTGATACTACCCTTTTTGTCTGCTAGCCCCAAAGCAATAGACTGCTCGCCGGTCCAAAACAGCCCTGAAAATAGTTTATTGGCTTCAGGGTCTTTGAGGCGATCGCCGCGACCTTCTTTTACTGCATTGATAAAGTGCTTATGAGTATTGGCTAACACCGATTCGACGTGCTGCTCTTCATAATCTGTCAGCGGCCGCGATAAGCTTAAGATATCTTTGTATTCGCCAGCAGTAATAGTGCGATCTTCCACCCCTACTTTGTCCATTAGTCCTTCGATATTGTAGCTTGGCATAATGACGCCGATAGAGCCGACTAGACTTGAAGGATTCACATAGATCTCATCAGCTGCAGAAGCAATATAATAAGCGCCAGAAGCACCAATATCACCGATGACGGCATAGAGCTTCTTATCAGGATACTCAGCGCGCAAATCTATCATCGTCTGCCAGATCTCATCTGATTGTACCGGCGAGCCGCCAGGAGAGTTAATATCTAAAGCCACGGCCTTCGAGTTGGGGTTTTCAAATGCGCGGGTCAAAGCTTCGTTCACATCATAAGCATTGGCAATATCGGCATTACTAATAACGCCTTGCAGCTCTACTACCGCCAAATGCGGTGAGCTGGTATCCATGCCTTCTAGCCCAGTAGGCGCTTTGGTGCTACAACCGCGGCTAAAAGTGAAGAATAATAATAAAATATAACCAAAGGTAAGCAGCTTAAAGAAGATACTCCAACGCCTTGAGCGGCGCTGCTCTTCAACACTAGCTAATAAGGTTTTTTCGATAAGACGCCATTCTTGTCCGCTGGGCTGATTGGCCGGTACTTGCTGCAGCGGTGCCGGCTGATTTGCCGAATTTTCAGGACGTTTATTAGGGTCTGGTGGCCAGTTGGGCATATAACTTCCTAGGTGAGATTGATCAAGAGCAAAATACAACTATAGTCAGTTCAAAATAAAGTCGATACGCTCAATATCAACGTGCAACTGGTATTAATTTTCCTTGCGTGCTGTGTCGTTGCAGCCAGAGGCTGCGCAAAATTATCCTAGATGCACTGCATCAATTTTAAAGTGATTTAACTATATCGTCTATAAAAGCGCGTCGAATTATAACTAATTAAGGGTTTGCTAAGTATGGTGACATTGTCACTGAGGTTCAATAGTAGAATGTGACCTTATTGCAGCATTTTGCAGCGATACTGTTATAGTCTGCCTAATGGTTTCGCTATTCACTGCCTATTGACTAGGGCGTGTTGAACATTCGACCATGGCACTGACAGAGACTATTTTTTAGGCGATTTGCAGATAAAAATGGTAAGTTTAGTCGTTCTAAGCGTCTATTTTTATCAATAAAGCGGCAAAAAAGAGTCCTGTCCCTGCAGGCTGATGCTAAAATCGCCCTAGTCGTTGCGACTGTTTAAATAAAATCAGCTAGCCAATGCAATCAGCATTACCTGCAATTTTAACGACGACTAGAACTATTTTAGCTATCAGCAGTGCGCATTTGTGAATGTTCAACACGTCCTAACTATTCACTAGCTCTTGACTATAGTCATTCATGAGCCTCAGTTACTAGCCTCAGTTACTAGCCTCAATTACTAGCGCCACCTCCAAGGGCTGCTCATCATAAGTCAGTACTTGCTTAGTCTGCTGCGCTATTAATATCGGTGCCGTTACCGCAGAGCGACTATGACTAAGCCAAGTTGTTGCACTAAAATCTGCTTGGCTCATATTAAAGGCTAAAGGCTCAGCGGCGCATAATAGTGACCACAGTTGCCAACTGCGCTTATGGGTGGCGACATCGAGAATGAGTCGTGATAAAGCGGTGTCTTCAGTTTCAGTACTATTTAAAACCGTACTATTTAAAACAGCATCATTAAATTCAGTATTGTTCGAAACAGTATTTCTTGAAATAGCATTATTGGAAATCCTATTATTCCCAGCAGTCCCAGACAAATCAGACAAACCAGACAAATCAGATAAGGCTTTATCATTGGCAAGCATCTGCACGCTCGCTTTAATAGGCTGCTGAGGGTTGCTAGCATTATAATGCACAACGGTAATCGGCGATTGACTGACGATAGCTAGACTACAATCCCAAATGCTAGCGTCATCAATCTCATTCCAACCAGTGAGCGCTAGTAGTCTTAATTGACCGTTTGGCGCTTGCCACTGCTTACCTTGCTGACAGTCTTGCGCGCTGATAACCCGGTTATCGTCAGTTGTTGTTGCTACGCTTTGTCGCGCTTGCAGTCGCTCATGGCGACCTGCCTGCCAATACTGCGCTGTCGGTAGCTGCTGGCTTAATAGTGTTACGCTCAAAGGTAACAAAGATGATTCTTGCGAAGCTAACTGACGACTACTTGCTGCCGATGTAGAAGACATTTGAGTCGTCATAGGGGCCGCGCTGCTTTGGACCATGCTGCTTTGGACAACAATACCGTCTAGACTTTTAATCGCTAGCGTACGTAGTTGCTGCTCTAGCTGCTCCGCTAATCTTTCAGCGCTCAGCGTACTTGGCCTAGTGCGCTTGCCTTGCGCTCTATGATCGGCCAAAAACAGCCAACTTATCTTATCTTGATCTAATGATTTTTTATTAGCATCGTTTTGCTCGGCTTGGTTTTTATCAGCGGGATAAAGCAATACCGCCGCTGTTATGTAACGATCGCCTGTCGGTAGTATATAAAGCGTTGGCGTCTGCAAGAAAGACTGCTGATTACTATAGATTGTCATCGATAAAAGCGTCAGCGGTACTAAGGACACCCAGCGACTTATAAGCCCTCGCGGTAATAGCCAAGGCAAAAGCATGAGTGCTGCCATTAGTAACATAGCGAAGTTAACGGGGGTGTATAACCAAGCGCTACCTAGCACAGGCAGCGTCGTCAGCCACTCGATTAATTGATGTAAGTGATAGACAATGGCACTGACTACTGCCCAAATGCCATCAGCACTGCTTGGTAAGATTAAATAGCACAAACCTGCTAAAAGATTCAGCGGTACAATAATCCATCCGAATAAGCCAATGGCAAATAGGTTAATGACAAGACCCCATAACGATGCCTTGCCAAACAGTAATAAAGTAATGGGGAGTAGCGCTATAAATAACCAAAACTGTAATCTAAAGAGACGCTTAAATAATAGCCAACCTTTACTGTGCATATCAGTTAATCTATTGGAGCTATAGCCGATCTTAACTGACTGAGCTGCCATAACGGAGGACGAGGAGCTAGTCGCGGCCGAAGTCTGATTTGTCAGCTTATCCTCATAGCTCAGCAGTAGCGCAACAGCAATAAACGACAGCCAATAGCCGGCTTGCCATAACACATACGGATCTAGCCAAGCCATTAGGATAGCTAGAGCTAACAATACCTGCAGAGTACTGACCGGCACTAATGTCAGACGTACTAAGCCTATCGCTAATAACATCCAAGCGGTGCGCGCCGCTGGCACATCAAAGCCGGTAAATAAGGCATAAATAAAAGCGGAAGCTATCATCACCCACCAGCGTACTTGCCAGCGCGGCAGCAGGCGATAAAGTGCCGGATAAAAGCGCTCGACCAGCATCACTACCATAGCAGCTAATATAATCGCCAAAAACAGCACATGGGTCCCTGAGATCGCTAATAGATGCGAGATGCCAGCAAGCTGATACAGATCTTTGGTTTCGCGATTGATTAAGCTGCGATCGCCGGTCAGCAAACTCAACGTCACTGCATCTGCTTGTTGTTTCACAGCACTTTTAGTAGACCAGTCTTGATAAAAGTGCTGACGTAGCTGCAAACGCCAGTTATCAATAGTGTTACGCAGCCGCGACCAACTAGAGGCCGAATCACTAACAGTACTAGCGGCACTCGTCGACTGATTCGAATAGCTAGTAGCAGCTGAGCTGAGCGCGATAATCGTCGCAGTCCCATCGATGTGACGGGCACGTAGCCAGCGATAGCTATCAAAGCCAGTTGGGTTATTGAGCGCTTGCTCGGAGCTGACTAATGGCGCGAGCGTTAAGCTCATCAATATGCGCTCGCCCGGCTGTAAGCGATTTAACCTAGCGACACTAGCAGTATCATTGGCTTTATTGGGATATAAACTTAGCAGTACCCGCTGATTCGATGATGCGCCACCTGACTGCAGGATATCATCCGCCTTACTCTCAACGCTTTTTTTAGCCAACTGTTCAGCACTAAGATCGTCGGTTAACGGCACTATCTCGCTTAAAGTCGCGACCTGCCGATAGCCGCTATTCATCGTCGCGTCGTACACGCTATCACTGATGCCTTCAATGGTCACCCAGGCTTGCACGCGCTCGGACGCTGTTATCTTGGTACGCTCTAACTGCTGGTGAGCAGTAAGCGCTTGTAGCAAGCTACCAACGATTAAGGCTAGTGCCAAGATTGCTACAATTAGATAGCGCAGCGGTTGAAGCAAGCTAAATATACGAGCAGTTGATGAGGCTGATTTTGAAGATAGTTTTGGGGAACTGTTAACAGAAGTATCTGATGAAGGTAAGCTTAGACGCTGATTTAATAAGATGAGTAGAATCGTAATGATGATAAGTAGACTAGGTAAAAGCAGATAGTGACTAGTATCTAAGAAAGCGAAGCTCTGCGGCAAGGGTATAGTCGCAGCTTTGGTCAATACAGCTGCCATCACACTTATTATTAGCGCGCCAACTCCCCAATACATTGACATCCTCGCTCGCTAATGTGAATTTATGCTAGGATTAAGCATAGAGCCAATGCAATAGCGGTTCGCTATCTAAGCTTGGCGCTGACCATAGCATTTGTGCCTTTATTACGATTACCTTATACTATTTTATAACCAAATCGCTATAATAAAAAATTTGTAATAAAGTATCGCTGTAAAAACACTTATCAACAGCTTATTCATAAGCTTTCAGTCGCTATCCCCTCATCATAGCACTATTAATAATGATATACTTTTGACTTAAAACGTAATTGCCTACCGATTGGCTTATTTTTTAGCAGCGGGCTGTAATTAACGACTAAAGGCAGGCATGTGTCAAAAAAACGTCTGAAGAACCTACTTCCTACTCCTGAACAAATCTTACAAAGCCGCAGCTTAAAGTTCTTTGCGCCGCATTTAGGCGACCCTAGATTATGGCAGTTCAATCGCCACAGCTTAAATAAAGCGGTGTATATCGGCGTGCTTAGCGCTTTTTTTCCGCTACCGGGCCAGATGCTACTGGCCTTAATCGGTGCGCTTATTTTTCGCGCAAATGTGCCTATGGCGCTGGGTCTGACTTGGATTACTAACCCGCTGACGACGCTGCCCATCTTTTACACAGGCTATTATATTGGCGCAAAGATTATTGATGTGCCGATGATTAGCTTACGGCTGATTGGTAGGATGATTGCTGATTTTAGTCTATGGGTATTGTCGGACGGTGCCAATCCTTTTATCACTTATAAAGGTGCAGTATCGATTACTGCGTTTTGTCTTGGTCTGACTATCTTAGCTATTGTTAGTAGTATTATCTGCGGCTTAGCCTTCAAAGGCATTTGGCGTTATAAGACTGTCAGCAGTTGGCAGAAGCGTCAACGCCTGCGAACCGACAAGACGCCTAAACCTTGATGTACTAATGCTTTAAATCATGCTAATTGTTTTGATGCTCGTCCAATGCCTCGAGGATATTATCTTTAAAATTATTATCCATTACCTGCGTGGTGACGGCCTTGTCATTTTTGGTTAAGGTATATTGCTTAGCTGTCGGCGTTTGCTGTACTTCTAAATAATAATCCACCCCCGCTAAAGTAATCGCATCAAAAATGGCAGCCAATTGCTCTTTTTGTGCCTCTCTATCGACTTGCTCAAATGCTTGAACATCGATATAAGGCAGTAAAGGCTCATCTCCCTCTTCTGCACTACCAAAAGCAGCAATTGGGTCATCTCCCTTATCCATAATGTCACTCCTCAAAAGTAAATAATAGCAAAACGATACTATCGATTGATGTTAAAAACAACAGCGACTATTTATTGCTATCGTAGCTTTTCTGGCGGCTAAGTTGCTTCGATATGACCTAATAACTTAGTAAACGAGCAACTTAGCAACTTAATGACTTAGTAAATTAATAACTTAATAAACGAGCACCTTAATAGTCTTCCCAATGACCATTACGCAATAACAGCTGACGATCGGCAAGCGCGGCTAAGCTGCGATCATGAGTCACCATAAGCAGCGCGGTTTTCATTGTGCTTTGCAGCTCTGATAACAACCCAAACACGCTTTGCGCATTATCATAATCTAAGTTACCCGTCGGCTCATCGGCCAAAATCAGCGATGGCTTAGTTACCAGTGCACGAGCAATCGCTACCCGCTGACGCTCGCCGCCAGATAGCTCGCCAGGCCGATGCTCTAAACGATGACCTAAGCCTACGTTTTCTAAGATTTCAATCGCTTGCTGACGCGCCTCAGTAGTCGATATTTTTGGGCGCATCAGTAGCGGCATAGCGACATTTTCGATAGCGGTAAACTCAGCTAACAGATGATGGAACTGATAAATAAAGCCCAGATACTGATTACGCATCGCACCGCGCTCTGTCTCATTCATATCGTTAAGACGCTGACCATGTAGCCACACCTCACCGCTAGTGGGCGTATCCAAGCCGCCTAATAAGTGCAACAAAGTGCTTTTACCCGAACCACTAGTACCGACGATAGCCACACGCTCGCCGGCGCTGATATTGAGATCCAGACCCGTGAGTACTTGGGTGTGTACCGCTCCATCATCATAGATTTTGTTAATATTGCTTGCCTTCAAAATAACTGACATAGCGCTTCCTTTATTCTTTAATAGCTTACCGCTTCTATATCGACACTGATGTCTAGGCTAATATAGCGTCCGGTTTGTATCATTATTTGTATTTAAATCAAACTATAATCTAGACAATCGACAATCCTGTTACAGTTGCATACTGCCGCGATTACTCATAGCGCAATGTTTGGGCTGGCTGAATCTTAGCTGCTCGGCGCGCCGGATAAATAGTCGCTAAGAAGCTCAGGATAAACGAAGCACCAGTAATCAATACCACATCGACTATACGTAGCTGTGAAGGCAGATAATTGACAAAATAAGCATCGAATAAATGCAGACCAAAAGCTTGATTGATAAAGCCCAAGATATCGCTAACCGTCAGTGCAAATATCACCCCTAGTATGGTCCCAGCGACTGTACCAATAACGCCAATTACTACGCCTTGCACCATAAATACTTGCGTAATCAGCCGCGGCGACGCGCCAAAGGTTTTTAAGATAGCGATATCGGCTTTTTTGTCTGTTACTAGCATCACTAAGCTTGAAACGATGTTAAAAGCCGCTACTAAAATAATCAAAAACAGCAATAAGCCGACCATCGCTTTTTCCATTTGGATCGCGCCAAACAAGTTGCCATGGGTTTGGGTCCAGTCACTAGGATACAGCTGAGGCGGCGCTATGCTAGCCGCCTTTTGCGCGGCTGTGGGCGCTTGGAAGATATCATCAAGCTTCAAGCGAATACCTTGCGCGCCATCCGGTAGTCGTAATAGCTTTGCTGCATCATTCATCGGTATAAAGGCAGCTAAAGTATTGACGTCTGGGCTAATATTAAAGATACCCGTCAAAGTAAAGCGTTTAAACCTAGGTATAACGCCGGCTGGTGATGGCGAAGCCTCTGGTAGCACCAAAGTGACTTTATCACCGATACTCAGACCGAGCGATTGCACCATCTCCTCACCCAAAACGATATTGAAATCACCGCTTTGTAGGGTATCAATATCCCCCTCCATCATATGATTATTAATAATGGAGACGTTTTTCTCATACTCAGGCTCGATACCCGTGACCATAATACCCGCGACTTGACCGTTCGCTGTTAGCATACCTTGTAGCTGGATAAAGGGGGCCACTGCTGCCACTTCTGGATCTTCAGCCTTGATACGATCAGCTAATGGCTGCCAATCACTAATCACCTCAGATGAGGTAACGGTAGCTTGCGGCACCATACCGAGTATGCGGGTTTTTAGCTCTCGATCGAAGCCATTCATCACTGATAGTACCGTGATCAGGACAGCTACTCCCAAGGTCAAACCTATCATGGAGATCAAAGATATAAAGGAGATAAAGCGGTTACTGCGCTCAGCTCGGGTATAACGCAAGCCAATAAATAATGCTAAAGGACGAAACATAGTCAAACTCTTTATCTTATTTATATGCGCTTCTCTATCGTGACCGCAGCCTTACACAAATCTCTATCGTGACCGCAGTCTTACACAAATCTCTATCGTGACCGCAGTCTTACACAAATAAGGCGAATAGGACGAATAAAGCTTTGTAACCAAATAAACAGGCATATAAATAGGGTTCTAGACAGATCTGCTGGGTATTTACTCCATCAACACCCTGATAGAGTAATAAGACTGCCAAAAAAAGGGGATAGTTTGACACAATTTTATGAATATGTGCCAATGATTAGCATAAACTAATGGGGTTTTTTGGCAAAACCGCTTGGTTTATGATTATTTTTTGGCAGGGGCTTGCTATTGTTTGCCATCATACCTATATATTGTATGCTAAAGACAAATGTCATTAACCCATCATTGTGATATAACGGATAGCGTGACGACATTGCAGCCAGCATCGCTTAACTATAATATAAATATTATTGATATCAACATATCGTGCTCTATGCGCTTGGATGCATGACATAATACTTAGCGCTCACCATCCAACCTTATCACTGTTTTAAGTTTGAGTATTTTCATGACCATTAATTATCAGTATCAAAACGTACAAGCCCCTACCAAAATCACCTTATTCGACGAACAGACTGCTGGTCATGCTGATCATTGGCGTATATTGACTGATGATATGAGTCAGGATGTGCCCGAATGGTTACAGCAAATGATTGAGCATGCAGCTATCCCAAAAGGCCTTAATAGCAATGTGAGCGCCTCAGACAGCTGTCTCTTATTGTCTGAAGATCAGCCCTGCCATATCAATCAAGTTTTAGCTATGAAAGAGGGTCGACCAGAACGCTTCATTAACGCCTACCCGTGCGTCGATAGCCCCTATGGATTGAACTGCAAAATCGAGCGTATTATTGCCAATGACAACTCGCACGATGCCGTACTGCGTTTACGTAGCGGTGATGGCAGTATCATTTATGCGTTTGATCAACTCTATACTGCCAACCGTCACCAATACCAGCAAGGCACCTCATACTTTATAAACTTTAGTGCTTGGGCGCATGAGATCTCAATTAGCGAACAAAACGAGGTGATTAAAGTCGAAGACGAGGAAGCCATTCGCTACCATCGCGCTTTTAACGATATCGTCGCCGCTAACGACGGCAAAGTACCTGACGATCTGCAGCAGCAAATCGCAGAGTGGCAGCCTGAGACAAAAGAGCAGATGGCACCCGTAGAGATTAATCTAGGTCATATGTGCGCCTATTTATTCGGCGACACTTTAGGTCAAGAAGATGAAGCTTGGTGTCAAGGGCAAGTGCTAGGCAAGCAGCAAACTGTCTTTCATGGTAAGCCTATTATCTTGTTTGATGTTGTGATCCTGCGTGAACAAGACGCCGATCCTTTTGTGGTTCGTATTGGTGCTTGTGAGACCGATGAGACAAAAGCAATTGCAGTACACGACTATGTGCAAGCAAATATCTGGCTACAAGCAGCGATCTATAAAGAAAATCAGCACGAACAAGCAAAATCAGCCAGCTAAAAACGCCGTTAATAATGCTTCATAAAAAAACCCCAAACATGACGTTTGGGGTTTTTTTAACTTATACTTTCAAAGATTAATATTGTCAGGGGCTTCGACTTTAAAGAGCTATAGTTGCAACGTATTACTCATAACGCTTAACACCCTTTAGCGCGTAGCACACGCTAAAAACCACGCTAAAAACTAAGCCAACGTCGTCATTGACTTGATATCTTTAAACAGTGCTTTTTGCTCATCGCTTGGACGAGCGGTTTGTAGCGCCATCAATTGCGACATATCGCCTTCGACGCGAATTTTACCACTCATAAAGGCACCCATAATCTCATTCATATCGAAGTCCGTGATGATTGACTGCAAAGTATTACGGTCTAGCAGCAAAGTTGTCGTTGCCTCAGCATTCAAACCTTTATGCAATAAGCCATTAGCGAAATGACTTTCTATCACCTCATCGCCGTCTGTGACTTTTAGGTTAATTACCATGTTCTCTAGGGCAGGAGGAAGGTTGAGCTCACCGGCTTCATTGCCCATTTTTTCTACTTCTTCAAACCAGTTATCCGTTAAAAAAACCGCCATATTCTTATCCTTAGTGAATACTTATTATTGATACTTATTATATTTATCTTATCATCGGTGCTAATAGACATAGAGGTCATCTTACTGATTTGACCCCAAGCTACGCATCGAATCTATAAACATAGACATTGATATAAACAGCGTCTACACAAGTATATTGAGTGGTAGTTATTGTCATAAAACTATTTATACGCCTTTATTATAAGGGTGAGTTTGACTAGAAGTAAAACCCAATCTCATGGTTAATGACCAAATAGTTACAAAATTGATAGCTTAGCTTTTATTTAGCAGGTCTTACTTGTGGCATCAGTCAAAAACCAGATACCTTCAACACTTAACGCTATTTTACCCATGCAAATATAACAGCGCCAGTATGCGCTTAATAGACTTAAACAGTACTGAGGTCGCGCCGCTATTTTGTGCTTCAAGAGCCCATTAAGATAAGTTGTCCGATAAATTATTTACCAAAGAGTTTGTATTTTGGGGCAACAGCTTGATGATATTTGATTAAGATTGCGTTACAATACCCTTAAACAGAGTCGGGAGTTTTAACTAAACGTTACCTGAGCGTGTTTTTTGTCAGCAGTCGCTAGCATATATCTACTTTTCATTAGCTTATAAGAGGGATGAAGATCCACTTATATTTCAGTCTATACTCGGTCAATCGTTATCTAGTCGATATTTACGAGCCCAGTTACTGTAGCTTAATACTTAGATACTCACTACGATAACTACTAAGTTAATCATTGAACTAACCACTGATTTTAGTAGTTAATATTAGCGACTAAACTGAATAATCAGACTTAGTAACCCAAATTAGTCATTTAATTGAATAATTACGGTCTGAGTATGACAAGATTTATTAACTTTAACGATATATTAATCATCCTTACTTTGCTCAATAGTATTATTGGCCTTTATGGCTATTTTTCCGCTCAGTCAACGCTGAGATAGCAAGAGTTTGGCTCACTAGTTAATACCTCGTTACAGTGATAGATACGCCTGACAGTAGCATGCGCCGCAATCCCTATCCAAAAGATAGCATCGCCTCTTAACCTTGCTATCTTTTGGATACCGCAAAGCTTTAGTTAATTCTGTTGATAATTTAGGCTGTAAAGGAATCATCCAATGAGTTTACAAAACACAGCAGTCGCCCCTATAGACCGCGAGTATGAGATCACTATCGTAAGATTCTTTACGATTATGGCTGTCATCTGGGGCATCGTCGGCATGAGTCTCGGTGTTTTCATTGCCTCACAATTGGCGTGGCCAGCACTTAACTTTGACATTCCATGGCTGACATTTAGTCGTCTAAGACCACTGCATACTAACGCGGTTATCTTTGCGTTCGGTGGCTGTGCCCTGTTCGCAACCTCTTATTACATCGTACAGCGTACCTGTAAGACTCGATTGTTCGCCCCGTATTTAGCTTGGTTTACCTTTTGGGGTTGGCAAGCGGTTATCGTTGCTGCCGTTATTACCCTTCCTCTAGGTTTGACGTCAAGTAAAGAGTACGCTGAGCTTGAGTGGCCGATCGATATCTTGATTGCTTTAGTATGGGTATCCTATGCTATCGTATTCTTTGGCACGCTTATCAAACGCAAAACCTCACATATCTATGTCGCTAACTGGTTCTTTGCTGCCTTTATCATTACGATTGCCTTGTTGCATATCGTCAATAGCATGGCCATTCCTGTTAGTGCGTTTAAATCATACTCGCTGTTTGGCGGTGCGACCGATGCGATGGTGCAGTGGTGGTATGGACATAACGCGGTTGGTTTTTATCTGACGGCAGCATTCCTTGGGATGATGTATTACTTCGTTCCGGTACAGATTGGTCGTCCGATCTACTCTTATCGTCTGTCTATCGTGCATTTTTGGGCGTTGATTGCTTCATATATGTGGGCCGGTGGTCACCATTTGCATTACTCAGCGCTACCCGATTGGACACAGTCGCTAGCTATGGTGTTCTCTATCATCCTATTCGCACCTTCTTGGGGCGGTATGATTAACGGTGTTCTTACCTTGTCTGGCAGTTGGGATAAGCTACGTACTGACCCGATTATTCGCTTTATGATTGTCGCTTTATCGTTCTACGCGATGTCGACGTTTGAGGGGCCAATGATGTCTATTAAGACAGTCAACGCGCTCTCACATAACACGGACTGGACGGTAGGTCACGTTCACTCAGGGGCACTGGGCTGGGTTGGTTTGATTACTATTGGTTCGATATATGTCATGCTACCGCGTATCTATAATAAACCCAAAATGTATTCTGTCAGTCTGATCACCACGCACTTTTGGCTGGCAACTGCTGGAACAATTTTCTACATCGTATCTATGTGGATCTCAGGTATTGGCCAAGGCATGATGTGGCTTGCGACTAACCCTGATGGTACTTTGGTATACAGCTTTGTCGATACGGTTGAGTTCTCACACTTCCCTTATATCGGCCGTGCATTTGGTGGTCTATTATATGTATCGGGTATGTTTGTGATGGCCTATAACGTCTATCGTACTATTAAGATGCCTGAAGGAAAGCCTGTCGATATCGCTGACCCAACGGATCATGAACCTAGTGTTGACCAAACTTCGACAGCTAAAGTATAAGGAGCGATCATGGCTGGTACACCGCATGAAATTATTGAAAAAAATACAGGCTTGTTGGTCATCTTTATCGTTATCGCTATTAGCTTTGCAACGCTAGTCGAAATTGTGCCGCTAATATACGATAACAAGAATCCAGAGGATGGCGGGGTCAATACGCCGCTTCCTGCAATGGAGCCTTGGACAGCGCTTGAGTTTGAAGGCCGCGACATTTACATCCGTGAAGGCTGTCACGTTTGCCACACGCAAATGGTTCGCCCTCTACGGGCTGAAGTTGAGCGTTATGGCCCCTACTCTCGTGCGGCAGAATCGACGTGGGATCACCCTTTTCTTTGGGGTTCGAAACGTACTGGTCCTGATCTAGCACGGGTTGGTGGTCGCTATTCAGAAGACTGGCAAAAGCAGCATTTGATTGATCCTCGGTCGCTAGTACCTGAGTCTGTTATGCCAGGTTTCCCGTGGCTTGCCACTAACGAAGTGGACGGAGTCAAGGTACAAGCCAAAATGCGCTTATTCCGTGATCGCTTTGGGGTTCCTTACACTGAAGAAGATATCGAAGGCGCTCCTGATCTCGTACTTGGTGCTACAGAACTTGATGCTCTAGTCGCTTATTTACAGCAACTAGGTACAGCGATGGAAGGACAGCGCTAATGGGTATTGGTGAATTACAAACATTTGCAACTGTTGCTGCCTTCATCGCCTTTATAGGTGTTGCTTGGTGGGCTTATTCGCCAAAAAACAAAAAACGCTTCGAAGAAGATGCACAACTTGCGCTCGATGACGATATCCGTGATGATTCGTCTGACGAGCAGCGCAATAAGGATAAATGATGACATTCTTTTGGAGTTCTTGGATTACCATACTCAGTATCGCTTGTTGGGCCGGTATTCTTGGCGTCTTATTATTTGTGCTCAAATATAAGCCTGATGTCGAAGAAGACGGTACTACTGGACACAGTTACGATGGTATTCGAGAATATGATAAACCGCTACCAAAATGGTGGTTAGTGATATTTTTTGGTTCAATTATTTGGGGCGTGGCTTACTGGATATTCTTTCCAGCTATCCAACCAACAAACTGGAACGGTATAGCTACCGTTGAAGTTGATGGCGAAACGGTGCCATGGACCTCAGAAAACGAGCTGTATAGTGAGCTTGAAGCTAACGATAAGATCTTCACTGATAACTTTGAGCAAAGCATCTTAGCAAAAGCTGGTGCGAGTGATGCGACAGCCGTCTTGGACGAGCTTAACAGCTTACAGACGACACTGCGTCGTAGTGAAGAGCCACCTGCAGATCTGCAAACTCAGATTGATGATAGAATCGCTGCGCTTGCGCCTGCGGTTGAGAAGCTATCGCAAGATCCGAATGCGTTAAAAGTCGGTAGTCGCTTATTCTTACAAAACTGCGCGGTCTGTCATGGTTCTAATGCCAAAGGCGCGACAGGTTACCCTAACCTAACTGATAATGATTGGTTGTATGGCGGCGCGCCTGAAAACATCTTGACGACCCTACATAAAGGCCGCGTGGGTGGTATGACAGCATGGCGTGATCAACTTGGTGAAGAGGGTATTCGTTCGGTAGCTGAGTATGTACTATCACTCTCCCCTCGCAAAGGCGGTGCCAGCAACGGTGAGCTGGATCAAACTTTAGTCGCTCAGGGCGAAAGTATATTTAAAGAGCCGACCAACTGTGTGCTTTGTCACGGTCCAGAGGGTAAAGGTATGATCTCTACTGGCGCGCCAAACTTAACCGATGATATTTGGTTATATGGCGGTGATCGTGAGACCGTACGTGAGACGCTTCGTTATGGCCGTGCCGGTGTGATGCCTGAGTGGGAAACTAAGTTAGGAAACGAGCGTATTATGCTTCTAGCCGCGTATGTTTACTCGCTTTCGGATAGATCTACTCCTAACACGAGCAATAATTAAGCCAATCATAACGCAAGTTTAGAAATAATAGCATTTTACTAAAGGAGGACTGTTAATGCAGTTCTCCTTTTTTAGTTAGCAGTCCACTCGTTTTTATGACTCAAGCGCTTTGAATATCTTTAGGTTATAGTGCTACCGATATTGCTATTTGCGCTTATACCCCCATTTATATTAGGGGAAATGTTAAAATAGTCGTTTCTAAAGCTTAGTGTTTATTTTAGGTTATAACAACATGATTATGACAACATTTTCTATAGCGTCTAATCAGACTGCGAATTGATTCTTTTTTTAAAAAGAGGCAAGTTTATGTCAGCTCCACAACCCAATAAGATCCCTGTACAACAAATAGACCTCGATGCGACTAAACATCGAGTGCATCCTCGCTTTGTTACTGGTTTTTATCAAAATATCCGCGTCATTAGTATGTATTTCTTTTTGGCGTTGTTTTTGTTATTACCATGGCTACGTTATGACGGCAGGCAAGCTATTTGGTTTGATGTACCCTCGCAGCACTACTACATCTTTGGGATGACATTTTTGACGCAAGATTTTTATTTTATTGCTATATTTGCCATCATTGCTGCCTTTACGCTATTTATGGTGACGGTCTATGCCGGCCGAGTGTGGTGCGGTTATGCTTGCCCACAAACGATTTGGACACATCTATATCAGCATGTCGAAAAATGGGTGATCGGTGATCGTAACAAGCGTATCAAGTTCGATAAGTCGCCAATGGGCCCAAAAAAGATCATTAAGCGCTCGCTGATTTACTTTATCTGGTTTGTCTTTTCTTTGATTACCGCGACTACTTTTGTCAGTTATGTCTCAGGTACTGAGTTTATTTATCAAAGCTGGCAGACAATAGGGTTTATCCCCTTCCCTGATTGGCCAACATGGATATGGGTATCGGTATTTATTTTTACCTTTGCCACTTATGCCAATGCCGGTTATATGCGTGAGCAGATGTGTGTACATAT
This sequence comes from Psychrobacter sp. TB20-MNA-CIBAN-0197, assembly GCF_040309765.1. Lineage (NCBI taxonomy): Bacteria > Pseudomonadati > Pseudomonadota > Gammaproteobacteria > Moraxellales > Moraxellaceae > Psychrobacter > Psychrobacter sp. TB20-MNA-CIBAN-0197. Next base: position 28,263 of record NZ_JBEOPC010000020.1, on the reverse strand, counting down.
TTGTCCTTATGGCCGCTTCCAAAGCGTCATGTTTGATAAAGACACGCTTATTGTCTCTTACGATTATGAGCGTGGTGAGCCACGCGGCGCGCGTAAAAAAGGCACCAATCCTGATGATTTAGGCGATTGTATCGAGTGTCAGATGTGTGTGCAGGTCTGCCCTACCGGTATCGACATCCGTGATGGTCTGCAAGTTGCTTGTATTCAGTGCGCCGCCTGTATTGATGCTTGTAATGAGATTATGGACAAAGTTGGCTATCCACGCGGGCTGATTCGTTATACAACCGAGCGTCAATTGGCCGAGAAAGAGCCGAGCCGTGTACTGCGTCCGCGCCTATTTGCTTATCTGGCATTGCTGACGATACTGTGCGGCGGTCTAATCTTTGCGCTAACCGATCGGGTGCCACTAGAGATCGATATACGCCGCGACCGCAACCAGCTGTCGTCCTTAAATCAGCAAGGTATGATTGAAAACAGCTACGTGGTCAAACTCATCAATAAAACGCAGGATGAGCATACTTACAAGATTACTTTAGAGCCTGAAGACGGTTTGAGTTTGCAGCTACGCTTCAATGATGTTCCTTTAGCGCCTGGTGAAAGCTTTGATATGCCCGTTAGCATTTATGGGGACCCAGAAATTGTCGAACCAGGACAAACGCCTGTGACGCTGCATGTTGAGAGCGAAGATGGTCAATATAAAGTCAGTAAAGACAATGTCTTTACCACACAAGGTCAGTTGTAGCCAATAAGGGTCAGCGCTTCCAGTAAGATGATTCACATAGCGCTGATCTTTTGCTTAAATTTACTGCATGTCTTATATTCGATAAGTGGCTATTATCTTATATAGGACATTTATCTATGTATTAAACGCTATTTTATTAATAGGTATTTTATGTCTACTTCCTCATCGAACTTTAAACATCAAGATAGCCAGCCATGGTACAAGAATTACATGGTGGTTATTTTTGTTATTGGTCTACCGGCGTTTGTGGTAGTGGCTTGTATTTTCTTTGTGTATTACTCCTATCAAATCCGTGATAGCGTAGTACGTGATGACTGGTACATGGATGGCAAGACGCTGTATCACGATGTCTCACGTGATAAGCTCACTTACGATTTAGATTTGCATGGTCAAATGCAGTTCTCTGACACAGGCGAGATCGTTTTTTATTTGAATTATCCCGAGCAGAGTCTACAATCAGGCACCTTATTGAACGGTGAGCCAGTCACTTATCCTGATACTCTGAACTTGTCCATCTCTCATGCCACGGACATCAAAAAAGATCGTGATGTGGTATTAGAGCATCAAGGCGCTAATAAATATACCGCGCAAGCGGACATTGACCCTTTAAAAGCCAAATACTATCTACAAGTCAGTAACGAAGGCAATAATGATTGGCGTATGCAAGATGTGGCAAAACTGCCGCGTGCGGAGGAGGTCAGCTTCGATCCGCTACCGGTGTTTGAAAAAACTTCCTAATAGAACTTATTAAAATCCTTAAAGCAAAAGCCAGCTAACTTGAACGGTTAGCTGGCTTTTTTATGAATGCTAGCTTGTTTATAAGGGCTAACTTGTTTATAAATACTATTAAGTTAACCACCGTTTATTCAAATTATAATACTGGATTAATGGTAGGAATCTTTGTGCTTTGCTGGCTTTTATTTGTCGCTATCGAATACTCTTTATCTGGGCTGCTAGCGCTAAAAGCTTGTTTTTTGGGCTCAGTCGGCAAGCCTATCTCATCAAGACTGCTTTGCTGCCCGACTTGAATGTTATCGCCTTCAAATAAGCGCTCGCTATCATCGCGCTCACTGGCCAACGTTTCAAAATCGAATAGCTCGCGATCGGCTAATTGTGACGGCGCAACGTTTTGCATGGCTTTAAAAATAGAAGCCAAGCGCTGCGGATGAGCATCATCCCATTCGCGTAGCATATCGTTGATAATAGCGCGTTGCAGGTTGGTTTGGCTGCCGCATAGATTGCAAGGAATAATCGGGAACTCCTTTAGCGCCGCATAGTCGATGATGTCTTTTTCTTGCACGTAAGCCAGTGGCCGGATCAAAACATTTTGCTTGTCATCACTAAGAAGCTTGGGCGGCATAGACTTTAGTGCGCCGCCATGAAAGAGATTCAAAAAGAAAGTCGCTAGCATATCATCGCGGTGATGACCTAGAGCGATTTTGGTCGCGCCGATTTGTTTGGCAAAGCCATAAAGCGAGCCGCGACGTAAGCGTGAGCACGCTGAACAGTAAGTCTTGCCTTCTGGTACTACGCTTTTGACAATACTATACGTGTCTTTTTCTAAGATATAATGCGCTATTCCTTGCTCATTTAGATAATTAGGCAACACCTCCTCTGGGTAGCCTGGCTGCTTTTGATCCAAATTGACTGCCACAACATCAAAATGAATCGGCGCCACACGTTTTAGCAGCAGTAAAATATCGAGCAAAGTATAGCTGTCCTTGCCGCCTGAGACACAGACCATGACTACATCGCCGTCCTCAATCATATTAAAATCTTGAATCGCTGCAGACACTTGCCGGCGTAGCTTTTTTTGTAGCTTACGAAAGTGCGCTGATTCAGTCGGTGCTTGTGAGTCAGCAGCCCTATCCTCATTACTATCCTCTTCAGCATCGGCCTCTATACTATAACGATTAAAGCCTGCTTCATTAGACATATCATCAGACACATCGTTGGTCTGAGAAGGGTTGTCTGGCGTAAACAAGGTTGCTGTGGTCATAAGTTACTCAATATCTTTATAAGGATGATTTTACTATAAAGCGATTTGCTATAAAGCACCGTCAATGATGCGAGATGGTCGCTGCTTTAAAAGCTGCGATTATAACAAATAATGCTAACAGATTGAAAAGATGACAGTAATACAGACTGTATTTTATCAGGATATTATTGGATATGGCTTTGTCGCCTTTGTGACACGTGATTGATCGCTTCATGGTTCTGTAATAACCGTATTTTTGCTAAAATGGCGTTTTTGTAAACCAATAATAGATACTACTATGACTAACGTTACTTTGCAGAATCCCTCAATGAATCAAGCGTCCAACAGCAACGATACTCTTCACAAAAACCAAAATGCCGTGGTGCTTTTATCAGGTGGTCTCGATTCGGTGACGTGTTTGTATTGGGCAAAGGCACGCTATGCCTCGGTGACAGCGGTCAGCTTTGACTATGGGCAACGTCATAATAGTGAGCTTGTCGCAGCAAAGCGCATTGCTGAGACAGCAGGCGTCAACCACAGAATTATCGACATTGATATCGCCCAGCTTGGTGGCTCATCACTCACCGATCACAGCATGATCGTACCAGACGGCGATACCGACAAATTCCCTAATAAAAAGCACGATGAAATCGATAACGATGCTATCCCTAATACTTATGTGCCTGCACGTAATACAATCTTTTTGTCTTATGCTCTAGCCGTCGCTGAAGTGACTGATGCCAATCATATCGTCATTGGGGTCAGCTCAGTCGATTACTCTGGCTATCCCGATTGCCGTCCAGAGTATATCGAAGCATTTGAGCACATGGCCAATCTGGCGACAAAAGCGGGCGTTACCGGTCATCGCTTGTCTATCCAAACCCCACTACAAAAGCTGTCCAAAGCTCAAACTATTGAGCTTGGTCTATCATTGGGCGTTGATTATGGACAAACGATTTCTTGCTACCGTGCAGATGTGAACGGACTTGCTTGCGGCGTTTGTGACAGCTGTGCGCTACGTCGCCAAGGCTTTGCTCAAGCTGGCGTCACTGACCCTACTCACTATCAAGCAGGCTAAGCAAGATAGGCTTGATGAATGTGGCCTGAACCGGTGGCGTCAATCAACATTAGCGAAACATTCGTTTGCATTAACACAGCACGTCGCCATTGTATTTTTATCACCATACTTGCTATGGTATGGACAATCATTTTTGCCAATTGAATAGATTACATATAATATAGGTTACATGAGATATCACCAATGATTCAGTCACTCACATATCAGTGATCCAGCTGTCTATTGATTATAAAATCACATTGAATACCAGAGTCAAAAATTGACACTACCTGCAAGAGGATATTTATGAAGTTATTGCCATTACTCCCCCTAGCCTTAGCTGCCGCGTTCGCAATGCCGCAAGCAAACGCTACTGACATTAAAAAAGATAATATCAATCAATGTATTAGTGGCGCGGTTAAATACAAAGTTGCCGATAGAAATACCGCCTCTAAGCTGTGTAACTGCACTATTAATGTGCGTAGTAACATGACCATCGGTCAAATGTGGGAAATTGAGAGCTACGCGCAAGACAAAAAAGACCCTTCTAGCTTACCTTACGTGAAAAAAATGCAGCGAGACTTACAGCAATGTACTGAAGGTTTAGACTTAAAGCAGCCACAAAAACCCTCTTAATACAGCCATTTTGACCCGTATCGGTATACAGTAATGATAGCAACGACAGCTTTGTCAAAGCTTTTATTATATTGACTCTATCCTATTAAATTCATATAAAACATAAGATAAGACTGGCGGTTGTCAGTCTTTTTTTGTGGATGAGTTGCCAACGAACGCACAAAGTGCAAAACTGAGCCTTGATGATTACCATTAATGTTTGCCAATCTCAACTGAAAAGGAACTTATTATGGCTAAGCCAACGACCGAAAACATCGCCTTACCTGATTTTCCAGTGACGCTCGTGCGCCTACTAGACGGAAACTTCATTGAAGAGGATATCAGCTTACAACAGCTAGTAGCGAACAGACAAAAAGGCCTAATCCTCTATTTCTACCCTAAAGACAATACGCCTGGCTGTACCACTCAAGCCACTGACTTCACCGCCCATCTGCACGATTTCGATGATTTGGGCTACGATATCATTGGCGTCTCTCGTGACAGCGCCGAATCGCACAAAAAATTTATTGAAAAATACGACTTACAAATCCCGCTAATTAGTGATAGCGATGAGAAGCTCTGCCAATATTTTGAGGTCATCAAAGAAAAAAACATGTATGGCAAAAAAACCATCGGTCTGGTGCGCTCCGCTTTTATATTTAATAGCGAAGGCACGCTCACTCATGCTCAGCGCAACCTGCGTGCCAAAGGCTATGCCGAGCGTGTCTTGTCTCTGTTAGCCCCTCAATAATAAATCTTTAAAATAACTTTTAGTCGAAGGCGTACACTAGCCTGCCTTCGGTAACTAATCGTTAATAACTAAATATTGGTAACTCAACATTTTTGCAACAGCTCGCTACGCTTATCCTGCTGCGCTTTGGTACAGATTATCTTACCCTAGCGGATGAACATAGAGTATCAGTCATCAAGTGACAGCTATAGGCATTTCTAAAGGCAGCTGAAAGAACAGAGTCAGTATTGATACTAGCCGTGAGAAAATTTGTTAAATTATAGTTATTGATAATAGGAAGAATTATGAACCAATCGTCTGAGAACCTCACTGATAAACCGTCTAAACAAAGCTCCGATAGCGTCACGCGCAGCGTTTCAGTCGCTGTTATTGGCGCAGGTACTGCAGGGCAAAACGCCTTTCGCCAAGCGAGTAAAATTAAGAAAGATATCGTGATTATTAATGAGGGGTTTTGGACCACGACTTGTGTCACGGTAGGGTGTATGCCAAGCAAGCTGCTCATTGCCGCCGCTGAGCGCGCGCATGATGCTAAATACTCAGAAGAGTTTGGTATTCACAGCGAAGTCACTATCAATGGCAGACAAGTCATGGCTCGAGTACAAGCAGAACGCAGCCATTTTAAGAGCTATATTGAAAAGCAAGTCGAAAGCTGGTCGGATAATAAAAAAATAAACGGGCGCGCTTATATTAATAAAGAAGGTCTGATTGAAGTCAATGATGAGCGTATTAAGGCGGACAAGATCATCATTGCTACCGGTAGCTCGCCTTTTATTCCTGATGACTGGGAAGAAAAACTAGGCGAAACGTTACTCACCTCTGATACCGTATTTGACCTGCCTGATTTACCTGAGTCTGTTGCGGTGATTGGTACGGGCGCTGTAGGCTTGGAGCTGGCGCAAGCTTTTTCGCGTTTAGGAGTCGCTGTGACGGCGTTCAACCGTGAAAACCGCGTCGCCGGTCTAAATGACGCTGACATTAATGCCAAAGCTATTGACTGCTTGAGTGAAGATTTGACCATGCACCTCAAAAGCACTATTAATGAGATAGGTCACAAGATCGACACCGATGGTAAGACAGCGGCTTTTATTGAATATACGGATAAAGATGGCAATGAAGGTCGCTGGCAAGGTGAGCGGGTGTTAGTGGCTACTGGACGACGCAATAATATCAAGCAGCTAGGTGTGGAGAACTTAGGCGTTGAGCTTGACGATAAAAACCGACCCAAAAATCTAGATAAGCACACCGGTCAGATAGGGGATTTAGACGTCTATATCGTTGGCGATGCCAATGCCAACATTCCACTCTTACATGTCGCTAGTGATGAAGGCTATAGCGCTGGTAGTATCGTTTGTAATCAAAATACCGATGCTTATATTCGTCCGGTAGCGATTCCTTTTTCCATCGTCTTTACTTCTCCGCAAATCGTCAATGTCGGTATGACCCAACAAGAGATTGAAGACGATCCAGATTTAGAATACGTGATTGGTAAAGTCAGCTTCGATAATCAAGGCCGTAGTCGTATTATGGGCGTCAACTGCGGCCTGCTGCACATTTATGGTTGTAAGGAGACTGATAAAGTATTAGGCGCAAGCATGGTTGGCCCAGACGCTGAATATATCGGTCATATTTTAGCCAATGCCATAACTAATGAGATCTGTGTAAAACAGCTGCTTGATACGCCTTTTTATCATCCTACTATCCTTGAGGGATTACGTACGGCGCTGCGAGATGTTCAACACAAGATGGCTATCCCTTATCAATCACTCGACACGCAAGAAGATGGTTTTTAGGGCGCTGTTAAGATACACTTTTAGGGTAGTGGCTTGGTTTAAGCCGTTTTTTAGAGCAGCGTGTTTGACCCTAGACTAGCCTTTATTAACACACTCATACGGACAATAAGATGGCCATCGCTAGCATTACTGATTTTTTTGAGGAAATCATTCGTGATTTGCATGCCAGTCTTTATTTGGCATTGGGTGGCTCATTAGAAGAAGATAATCTAGATTGGTCTGCTTATGCTATAGAGCTGGCTAGTACTGCTATTAAGATACTGATACTGTTGGCTATAATAGGGTTCTTTTATTGGTTAGCGATTTATCTGATAAAAAGGAACAGTGAGCGCTTGCACATGAATGAGCGCCGGGTCAAAATCGCTCGTTCAGTGCTGCGTTATATCTGGATAGTGGCGAGCCTTATCGCCGTTATGAGTCAAGTCAACTTTGAGCCTGAGACAGTAAAAGCTACTGCCAAAGCCTGTATTTGGGCAGGTATTTATTATATCTTATGGACATCGTCCGGACAGATTATCCATAAAGTGCTACAGCATTATGGTCTCAACGCCTCCATCGAGCAGTTACTCAAAAACGTACTATCAGTACTACTTTTGGTGCTCGGGCTTGCCAGCGTCATGGCGCAGTTCGGTTTTGACATTGTCTCTTTGGTTGCCGGTTTAGGTATTGCAGGTCTTGCTGTTGGTTTTGCGGCGCAGTCCACGCTTGCTAATTTTATCGCCGGTATTACTATTTTGCTGGAGCAGTCCTTTCAGGTAGGCGATTGGGTCAATATCAATGGTAACGAGGGCCGCGTGGTGGTTATCGCCCTACGTACCACTCATGTACTGACTCGCGACAACATCACCGTCATCATTCCCAACTCAAACGTCGCCTCCTCTGAGGTCACCAATATCACCTCAAAAAACTTTATCCGCTTTGATATTCGGATGCGTATCGCTTTTGAAGATGATATCGAAAAAGCGCGAGAAGAGATATTACAAGTGCTAAAGGATACCGATGCGGTACTAAATCGTCCTGAGGCTTCAGCTACTGTGGCAGAAATCGGCGAATATGGGGTGTTCTTTATTATTCGCTTTTGGGTTAAGCCGGCCTCTGTCGCCCGGATGCCCAAAATAAAAGAGGACCTGCAAGAAAAAATCAAAGTGGCTTTTGATGCTGCCAATATCTCAACTCCCTACCCGCACATGCGCCTCTTGATGCCAAAGGATGTCGATTATCCTATCGCGACTAAGCCATTTGAAACCACCACGCAACTGGTCTCCGATGAGATAACTCTGACTAAGAATAACGATTAAGGCGTACTGATAATTATAGAGCACTGAGCGCTTTGGTCATTGGACCATATCAGTGCTAAATATGTTAAAATTATCGGTCAAATGACATCACCGTTTTTGCTTTACGCTCTTTTTTTTCCTTTGATTCGCCCTTTAGCTACAGGTATCCGTATGACCGAACCAACCTTTTCTGCACAGCCTTCATCCTCGCTGATGCTCGATCTTATTATCACCTGTGCCGATGGGCTTGAGCTGCCGCTACAAACTGAGCTGTCAAGCTTCGGTATTGTAAGCGATATCAAGAGTACTGGGCGCTTGAGTGTTAGCGCAAGCTTGCGTGATCTGTATACGATTTGTCTTTGGTCGCGCGTAGCATCTCGAGTACTGATGCTGATTAAGCGTAAAAATATCAACAGCGACTATGATGTCGCCGAACAGCTCTATGGGCTAGCTAAGTCCATAGACTGGACGCAGCAGTTCGACCTAGAGCAGACCTTTGCTATACGTCTGTCAGTTGATAAGCGCGTGGCGGTCAGTCAACAATTTGCGATGCTACGTATCAAAGACGCCATTGCCGACACCTTTAACGAAGCTTATGAGAGCCGCCCTGACGTCGATAGTAAAAACCCAGACTTCGCTATTTTTGCTACCGTCAATGACAAGCAAGCTGAGCTGTATTTAGATCTATCCGGTACCAGCTTGCATCGCCGCGGCTACCGAGTGGCAATGACTGATGCGCCATTAAAAGAAAACTTAGCAGCTGCCCTACTCTACAGCTCGGACTGGCATCTAAAGAATAAAGAGAATAACGTCCCTCTATACAATGCCTTGATTGATCCAATGTGTGGCTCTGGTACTTTTATTATTGAAGCGCTTTTGATGCATTTAGATTATGCCGTTGGTATCGATAAAGCCGCTAATCAGTTTGGTTTTTATCAGTGGCAGCATCACGATGAGAGTCTATGGCAGACGATGATTGACGAGGCGCAAGATCGTCACCGTAATGCGCTCGCTATCGCACTTGAGCAGCCAGATACCTTGCCGTTGATACTTGGTTTTGATGCCGATAGCGGCGCTATCTTAGCAACTGAGAAAAACCTAATAGCGGCTGGATTACAAGACCTGCTACCGCTGATCGATCTGGAGACGCGTGCACTCGATAAATTAACTCACACCTTGCGGCCGATAGTCAAAGATGGCCGATTAAGCAATCCGCTAATTATCACTAACCCGCCTTATGGTGAACGCTTAGGTGACGAGGACTTTATTCGTCCGCTTTATCAGGCATTAGGGCTTATTTTGCAAGATAGCTTCGCCGGTAGTGGTATCGATCCGATGCTCGGTATCCTTGCTGCTCATATCGAGCAAGTCGATATCTTGCCGATCAAAGAGCCGAAGACCCTGCGCTGCCATAACGGAGCGATAACGGTATATTTCCGCTACGGTCAGCTCATCGCTGGGCAAACGGGCAATCTGGTGAGCAATTTTGAAAAGCGTGAAATTAAGGTTGAGGAAGGTCAAGACTTTATTAATCGTCTGCAAAAAAACTTAGGTAAGCTTAGAAAACAAGCCGCTAAGCAAAACGTGAGTAATATTCGAGCTTATGACGCTGATTTGCCAGATTTCAAAGTCGCTATAGATCTGTATGGCGATTATGTGCACGTACAAGAGTATGCACCGCCAAAGACCATTCCGCCTGAAACCGCCAAAAAACGCTTCAATCTGGCGCTAATGGGTATTCGAGAAGTTTTAGACATTAACCGCGAGCAAGTATTTATCAAAACTCGCGCCCGTCAGTCAGGTAATGAGCAATATAGCAAGCAAGGCAATAGTGAGAAAAAAGGTAAGTTTTATATCGCAAAAGAGGATGGTGCTTACTTTTATGTCAACTTTACCGACTATCTAGATACCGGATTATTTATCGATCACCGCAATATGCGCGCGCGTATCAAGGCGAACAGCAAAGATAAATCGGTGCTGAACCTATTTGCTTATACTTGTACAGCGAGTGTGCATGCAGCCTTAGCTGGTGCCAAAAAAGTCACTAGCGTTGATTTATCACAGAACTATCTTGATTGGGGTAAGCAGAACTTTGTGCTAAACGGTCTCGATATCAGTCGTCATAAGTATCAGTTTGTCGCTGCTGACATTTTTGAGTGGATAAAAGACAATACCGAGCAGTTCGATATTATCTTTATCGATCCGCCAACTTTTTCGAACTCCAAAAAGTTCCAGGGTACCTTTGATGTGCAGCGCGATCATGCGGCGCTTATCAACCGCGCCATGAACCGCCTAACTACTGGAGGGGTTCTATACTTCTCCAATAACTTTACTCGTTTTGAGCTTGATGAGCAGCTCACTGAGCGCTATGAGGTGACTGATATTACCCATCAGACGATAGGCTTTGATTATAATATCAAAAAACCTATTCATCAGAGCTTTGAGATTCGTCATCGTTAAATTTAAGTTAATAATAAAGCAACAATAACGGTGATAACGATGACCTGATCAGCTTTGATTGGGTCATTTTTTGTTGTTATGATAGAGCATTAATAAGTAGTCGATACCTCAGCGTACTACGTGCGGTTAGGCTATTTATTGCCATTTATATTTACTATAACAATGACTAAAAGGATATCTCCATGGCTTTATCACTTAATAAAGGCGGTAACTTATCGCTAACCAAAACTGACCCGAACCTCAATAAACTGTTAATCGGTTTGGGCTGGGATGAGCGCGCCACCTCAGGTGCTGAGTTTGATCTAGACGCTAGCGTGTTTTTGCTAAATAACGCCGGCAAGGTACGCGGCGATCATGACTTTATCTTTTATAATCAGCTCAAGTCTGACAACGGCGCGGTTGAGCACACCGGCGATAACCGTACTGGCGAAGGAGATGGCGATGATGAAGTCATCAAAGTCAATCTCACGCAAGTGCCAGCGGACGTTGATAAAATCGTCGTCACTGTCACTATTCACGATGCTGCTGCCCGTGGTCAAAACTTCGGTCAAGTTGCTAACGCGTTTATCCGCGTCGTCAATGAAGAGTCTGGCACCGAAGTGGTTCGTTTCGATTTAGCAGAGGACTATTCAGTTGAGACGGCTATGGTGTTCGGTGAAGTCTATCGCCACAATAACGAGTGGAAATTCCGTGCGGTAGGCCAAGGCTACTCTGGTGGTCTGCAAGCAATGTGCCATCAGTACGGCGTTGATATTTAATTCTAAGGCTTATTTTAAATCGCTGTTGCGCAAGCATAAAAGTGTCTTTTAAGATGCCAAATATGTACCGTTCAGTGCGCTATTTTTGCCGATATTTTGTGTGAGGTGACTTTATTTTTGCTGAACCACCACCATAATAAATCTAAGAATGAAAGCGCGTGGATGGCAAAAAAGCATAGCTTTTGCTAGTCAAACCGTCCAAAATGCTTTATGTTTCTCTCAGTTTTTCTCAAAAAAGCAGCTATCATTAGCTGCTTTTATACTGACTATTACTCCAACTAAACAAGACTAACCCAGCATTCGCTTAATGCAATAAGACAGGATATGTCATGAGACATTTTTATTTAGATTTTATCTTCACCGCTATTGCCTTGGCGGTAGCGGCTTGGTGGGGATATTCAAACGGTGGTTTAGGCGGAATGATAGCCACGCTATCGATTACGGCTATTTTGGCGGTTATGGAGATCTCCTTATCCTTTGACAACGCCGTCGTTAACGCCTCCGTCCTAAAAGGCTGGGACGACTTTTGGAAAATGATTTTCTTAACCATCGGTATTTTGATCGCCGTCTTCGGTATGCGCTTGGTCTTCCCTATCGTCATCGTCGCTGTCACTGCCGACTTAGGTATGATGCAGGTCGTCGATTTAGCCTTGAACAACCCTGAAGAGTACTCTGCAAGATTGATGGCGCACCATGCTGAGATTTCAGCGTTTGGTGGTATCTTCTTATTATTAGTCTTCTTAAACTTTGTCTTTGATGATAAAGACGTACATTGGTTTAATTGGCTTGAGAGCCGCTTAGCCAAACTTGCCAAAGTCGATGCGATGAGCGTCTTTATCGCGCTGATTGTGCTGATGATTGCGGTGTCCTTTGCAGCAGAGGCGCAAGCGGCAGCGGTGCTAATCGCAGGCGTTTGGGGTATCTTAGTATACTTAGGCGTGCAAGTTATCTCAGGCATGCTAGAGGGCGATCTTGAAGAAGAGCTCGATAGCGAGGGTAATAGCACCGGGCAAGCGACTAGCGCTATTATGAAAGGCGGGATCATCGGCTTCTTATACTTAGAAGTGCTTGATGCTTCCTTCAGCTTTGACGGTGTAATTGGCGCATTTGCGATTACTAACGATGTGATTGTGATTATGCTGGGTCTGGCTATCGGTGCGATGTTCGTACGTTCGATGACGATATTCTTAGTCGATAAAGGCACGCTCGATGAGTTTATTTATCTTGAGCATGGCGCGCATTATGCGATTGGTGCACTTGCTGTCATCATGTTGTTATCGGTCAAATTCCATGTGCCAGAGCTGATTACGGGTCTGATTGGTATTGCCTTTATTGGTTGGGCGCTGTTAGCTTCGCTTAAGTACCGCAAAACCGAGGCACTAGCGAACCCTAAGGGGTAAGCAGAGCTTGTAACTTAGCCGCTTGAGACAATAAAAAAGAGCTATAGCGATCATTCGTTATAGCTCTTTTTATGCGTGAGGATTATCTAATGGTTCCGCTCTTTGATACCTTTTGCCCGGCTTTTCTTCTTTGCTCAGTCTTACTTTTCTTTTCCGGACAACATCTTTTGTAGCTTTGCTAAAATCACACCGTATAGTGGTAAAAATATAAGCACGCCCATCACCATCTTAAAGACATAATCTACCGTGCCGATCTCGACCCAATTTGCCGCCATAAAGGGGTCTGGGCTTTTGTAAAAGGCAATAGCAAAAAAGCAAAAGCTATCGATTAGATTTCCAATTAGTGTGGAAGCCAAAGGCGCAATCCACCAAGTTTTAAGCTGGCGTAGTCTATTAAAGACCTGAATATCTAGTAGCTGCCCGACCACATACGCGGTGAAGCTGGCTAACACAATGCGAAATACAAACAGATTAAAATCAAGCAAGTGCTCATGCCCGACAAACTGACCGTTGGCAAATACCACAGAGAAATAGTACGAGATTGCTAGGGCTGGCAGCATCGCAAAAAAGATAATGCGCCTGGCCAACTGCTGACCAAAGATACGTACAGTCAAATCAGTAACTAAGAAGATAAACGGAAAAGTCACCGAGCCCCAAGTGGTGATAAAACCAAAGAAGCCAACCGGGATTTGTACCAGATAATTACTGATAGCGATGATAAAGATGTGGAGACCCACAAGCCAAAATAAAGCACGGCTATAATCAATGGACTGCGTAGGAATGGCTGAAATAGAATTGATGCTCATAGAAGAGTCCTTTTTTTAATTCAGGGTTGAGGGAACCTGAGCGCGCATATTATAAAGCAAAAGCGATAATAGCTAAAGCCGTTAGGGTAAAAAATGTTAAGTCGCGGCTTTAGATAAACTCCCTTCATGAAAAGCTAAACATGCTTAACATAGATAATCTTAAGACAGCTCTGTAAACAGATAACCACAAAATACGACTTGCGTAGTCAGTACCTGCTTAGTATAGTAAAACGTAACGCTAAGCAGCATCGCATCTAGGCTTAGCAAATAATGCATCATCTTATAATTCATTAATAAATCATTTATTTATAACGAAAAGGACAACTTTATGGCTATTAGCTTAACAAAAGGCGGTAACGTCAACTTATCAAAAGAAGCACCAGGCCTTACTAACATTACTGTTGGTCTTGGCTGGGATCCTCGCGCCACCGACGGTCAAGAGTTTGACTTAGACGCTATCGCGTTTTTGGTCAATGAAGGCGGTAAAGTGCGTAATGATAAAGACTTTATTTTCTTTAATAACCTAAAGTCAGACAATGGCGCCGTTGAGCACACTGGCGATAACCGCACTGGCGAAGGTGACGGTGATGATGAGCAAATCAAAATCAACTTAGCCAACATTCCAGCGGATGTCAGTAAAGTCGCCGTTTGTGCCATTATCTATGAAGGCCAAGCCCGTAATCAAAACTTCGGTCAAGTAGGCGAAGCTTATATCCGTATCGTCAATGACAATGGTAATAGCGAAATCGCTCGTTACGACCTATCAGAAGATGGTAGTACTGAGACGGCTATGATCTTTGGCGAGCTATACCGTCACAGTGGCGACTGGAAATTCCGCGCTGTCGGTCAAGGCTTTAGCGGCGGTTTAGGTCCATTAGCGTCTTCTTATGGTGTGAACGTCTAAGGTTAGATTCTCAAGCCTTTACGCAGCAAGTATTCTCTATTAAAGCTAGCAAGTGCGATGATTATCCGTGTTTGTTGGCTTTAATTTTATTCACTCATCAACCGTCCATCTTCTTCATATCATTGATAGCAAAAATAAATGATCAGTTAAACGACTAGCTTAAGGATTTATTCGTTATGGCCGCGACTTTTAGTTTAATAGGTACCATTGAGCCTTTTTTGCACTGCAACCTGCAAAAAGGCGATTCGATCTATTGTGAAGCCAATGCTATGGTCATGATGGAGTCCAATCTTGAATTAAAAGGCAAGCTTCAAGGCGGTATTATGCAGTCGCTCATGCGCCGCTTTGCCAATGATGAATCGCTGTTTCAGCAGCAGATTGAGGCCACAGGCGGTGAAGGCGATTGTCTGCTCGCCCCTACGCTCGACGGCGACATGCAGATACTCGATGTTGGCGCGCAGCAATATACCTTAAGCGATGGCGCTTTTGTGGCTGCGCAAAAAGACGTCGATATCAGAGCCAATATTCAGCGTAACCTTGGCGGTGCGGTATTTGGCGACACTGGCGGTTTTATGGTAATGCAAACTCAAGGTCAAGGCCAAGTCGTGGTCTCAGGCTTTGGTTCGCTATTTGAGATTGAAGTGGAGCCGGGTAAAGATGTCATCATTGATAATGGTCACGTGGTCTGCTGGGATTCTAATTTAGAGTATAAGCTCTCGGTCTCGACCAGTAAGAAGAAAGGCTTTATGGGTAATATCATCAACTCTGTCACCAGTGGCGAAGGTATGGTGCTGAACTTCTCAGGCTCAGGTAAAGTCATTATTTGCTCACGTAACCGTGACAGCTATCAAGGCTGGATTCAAAGCGTGTTAGGTAGCAATGCAGGTGGTCGCGGCGGCGGTGGCGGCTTTTTGGATAATATCCTATAAGTCGAAGCTGAAGACAAGACGCAGCCCTCAATTTCACTATAGTGCTTTATTTATAATATTATGAGTCGCTATTATCTTTTATAAACACACTTATAACGACTAAAAGGAATACAATATGGCAGTAAGTCTACAAAAGGGACAGAAAATATCCTTAAGTAAAGAAGCAGGCGGCACGCTGACCCAAGTCAAGCTGGGCCTCGGCTGGGATGTCGCGCAAGCACCGCAAGCGCAAAAAACTGGCTTGTTAGGTAAATTATTTGGCGGCGGTAGCGGCAGCGAAGACACTATCGATTTAGATGCTTCGTGCATTATGTTCGATAGCAACAAGCAAGCTGTCGATGCTATTTGGTTCGGTCAACTCCAATCCAAAGATGGTAGTATCTTGCACACCGGTGATAATCGTACTGGCGCGGGCGACGGCGATGATGAAGTCATCAATGTTGATTTATCCAAAATTCCAGCTACTGTGACCTCTTTAGTATTTACGGTCAATAGCTTTACCGGTCAGACTTTTGAGACTGTTGAAAATGCTTTTTGCCGTATCGTCAATGCTAGTAACAACTCAGAGGTAGCGCGTTATAACCTCTCAGCGCAAGGCGGACACACCGCGATGATTATGGCAAAAGTCTATCGCCATAATAATGAGTGGAAAATGCATGCTATCGGTGAGACCGCTTCTGGCCGCACCTTCCATGACTTAATGCCTGCTATCGCTCCGCATGCCTAAAAGTCAATTTGAATTTTTGCAAAAAAACAGCCTAGCTATACTAGATAGCTAGGCTGTTTGTTTTATAAGCTCCAAACATTCACTCTGCCCCACTACTATTTACTACCCCGCTTCCAGCTAAAACCCCAATTAAAGGCTTTATCCATCTCTTTGTGTCCATTGAAGTATTGGTTAATGCGCTCGACATTGATACTGCCCTGCTGATTGACGAGCCGTGCAATTGCGCACATCGGCGCACTCCCCGCGCCTTCGGTCAATCGCGTTTCAATTGGCGGCTGCCCGGGCACATGTATCGTCACTACACCATCGGTTTGTGCCCAATTAGGCACGCCCTCATAAATGAAAGCAAAGATAAACACCTCTTGGATTTGCGACCACTGCTGACCGTTGATATCAAGCCATTCGCCATCGCTGACTTGCCCCGTTCTATCGTCAGCGCGCAGCAATACAAAAGGTGAGCCATTTAAGTTACCAAAGCGATTGCCTAGCGCTTGTATTAGGGTCTTCTCGCCGTTTTTTAAATGCACCATCGCGCCAATATCGAGATCGATACCACCTGAACCGCGCTGCTTAAATAAATCTCCTAATAGGCCTTTTTTTGGCGCGGCTTTATCAGCATTCGGACGTTGATTCCAGTTCAGATTGACCGCTATCTTACCGAAGTCATCACGCTTAGTAAGGTTAATACTGGATTGATTTTTGGTCAAAGTAATCTTGCTTAGATTCACTGACGGGCTTGCTGGAATCGGCGGCGGATTGCTTTGAGCAGTGTTTTGATTACCATTACTTTGGGTACTGCGATTAGGTTTTTGGGTGTTAATGGCTTGTGATTGACTCTGATTTTGTTCAGGTGCTTCATCAGCAATCTCTACTCCGAAATGCTCAGATAAAGGTTTCAGACCGCCGTTGAACCCTTGCGCGATAAATCGAAACTTCCAATTGCCTTGACGACGATAGCACTCTGCTAAGATAATGGCTTTTTCATCACGGCCTGCGCTACTCAGCTGACAAGTTATTAGCACTTGGCTGCCTTGTAACACTTGAATATCGACGTCCCCTAATTGCGAGAGCGTCTGATTGCTAGAAAAAGCCAGCGCAATTTTTTCAATCTCATTGGCTTGTGCAGGTAGGTTAATATCAAAAAATCCATCGCTATCGTGCCCGCGAAAGCTGACGCTTCCATCATCGCTACGCGTCTGACCATAAAAAATCATGTCACCGTCACCGCGTACTTTCCCGCTACTAGTTAGGCGATAAGCGGCGCAATCGATTGCGTTATGACTCAAAATACGAATGCTAATATTGTCATTAGGCAGCGGCGCATTAGCACCCGCTACTAATTCTTGCGGCTGGGTTTGACTCATTATATTGTCCTTTTACTATTTGTCGTCTTTTTAGCTAGCTGCGAAAGCCATTTGTGGATGATTCACTTGAAGATGATTATATACTAGCACGGATATGAGGCTAGTTTTATAGCGACTTATCGCTTAGCTTTGGGCAAAATTATTTTAAAAATGAGCACACTACAAGCAGTTATCAGTCAGCGTATTTGTATATAATAACCACAAGTATTCTTAAAGTTTTGGCAATCATGGACAGTGTTATGGCTAATAAAATGAATGGCAGTGAACCAATAACAGCGGCTTGGCTTGCTGAAGGACAATCGAGCCAGCGCGATATGCTTGAGAGTCTGCAAGCGCTTAAGGCGCAATCTATAACACCTTTCACCATAATCGCTTCACATCGCCAGGACCGTCCTGAGATATTTGAGTTTGCTGATACTGTCTTTCGTGAGCCTTATAAAGCAGCAACCAGTAAAGAGATAAGCATCAACCCAGCCCCTGCTGAGCGTTGGCAGTTCGTACTAGAACAGGCTAAGAAAAACCATGTCAAAGTACTGCTGACTGGCCGCAATAGTCGCGATTATGAGGCGCATAGAGACTTATTTACCCAAGCTGGTATCCGGCTACTAACCGGAGCCACTAGCGTTACGGCGCTTGAGACTATCGATGATAAGTTTGCTTTTATGCAGCACTGCCTTGCACATAACATTCCTGTGGCAACCGCTTGGCGCTTTGATACGACCGCTGAGCTCGAAGCCCTGCTCGCTAAACATAGCCAACAAAGACTATGCGTAAAGCCTGTGACGGGCATATTCGCGCAAGGATTTTGGCGACTAGACGCAGGTTTCGATAGCGATTGTCAGTACGATAGCTTTGAGCATTTATACTTCACCGACAGCAAAAAGATTAGCACTGAGCAATTTGTCAACGCTTACGCCAATAGCCAAATGGTACACAAGCGCCCTATTCCTATGTTGCTTATGCCCTATCTATCAGGGCGCGAGTATTCTATCGATGTGGTCTGTGAATATGGCGAGGTACTGGCGGCAGTCACCCGCTACAAAGAGGGCAAAATTCAGCACATAGGCTACGACAAGGCTGTGATGGAAGTCGTCACTGCGCTCATAAAAGCCTTTAACTGTGATGGTATCGTCAGCGTACAAACCAAACAGAATGACGAGGGGCAGCACTGCGTGTTAGAGATTAACTCTCGCCCCTCTGGCGGTATTGGCTACACCGCCCATAGTGGTATCGATCTAACCCAAATCGGCTTTGGCTATTGGCTCGGCTTAACCGACAAGCCAAAACTTAGTGATAGTATTGAGCAAATCACTCCTTGTCAGATACGTTCTATCGTGACGAGCGTCAAGGTTGAAACAGATGTATAAGGACAGTAGCGTGCTTGCAAAAAGATAAACTATCTCAGCTATTATGACTCAGCTCAGGAAAGCGCCTAACCATATATACCATCACTATTAGAGCAAGGGCTGCTATCGCCGCACCGACAAAGCCCACGCTCGATAAGGAGATATAAGTCACCGCGTAACCGCCAAGTAGCGCGCCCATTCCGATGCCTAAATTGATAATCGCTGAGAACATCGCCATGACCATATCTTGCGCATTAACATCAATCTCGATGACTTTAGACTGAATGGTTAGCATCAACAAAATCATCGCTGTGCCCCAAACCACCGTCACGATACTCAGTAGCCAGATCGAGCTGACCGCCCACAACATCAGCATCATCGCCGCCAGTATCAATACGGTAGATATCAGCATAAGCCTTGTGGTTGAGCGCTCATTCCAGTGGCTAAAGATATAACTACCGATAAGGCCAGCACCGCCGAACAAGAGTAATATAAAGGTGACTTGGTTCTCACTAATAGTGCCGATCTTACTCATAAAAGGTTCGATGTATGAGTAAGCGGCGTAGTCAGCAGTGAACACCACAAAACAGAATAAATAAAGACAAATGAGCAGCGGGTTTCTAAGCAGCTCAGGCAGCTTACTAAAGGAGCCATCGAACATACTAGGCAGATCTGGCAGTAGCTTAGCTTGCAAAATAAAGACGATAAAAGCGATGATACCAATACCGGCAAAAGTGGTACGCCAGCCAAACCATTGACCTAGTATGCGTCCTATAGGCACTCCTAATACAAGCGCTAAAGATGTGCCAGTCGCTAATATACTTAGTGCTAAAGCTTTTTTGCCTTGCGGTGCGACTCGCAGGGCTATCGCAGCCGTAATCGCCCAAAATATCGCATGCGAGAGTGCGATACCCACGCGGCTGATGAGCAGTACGTTAAAGCTCCAAGCAAACACTGATAGCGCGTGACTGGCGATAAATACAGCAAATAGAGCAAGCAGCAAACGTTTACGCTCGAGGCGACTGGTCAGCAGCATGAGTGGCAGTGACATAGCGGCAACCACCCAAGCATAGAGCGTCAGCATCCAGCCTGTCTCTGCAGTCGTAATCGAAAAATCTTGAGCAATATCACTCAATAGTGCCACAGGCACGAACTCAGTCGTATTGACGACAAAGGCGCTCACCCCCATTAATATCACTTGAAAATATTTGCTTTGGCGAGAAGCGGAATTGGGCTCTGGAGGGGGTTCCATAGAATCTACTCTATAGGGGAGCCAAAATGGTAATATTGGCCCAATAAGTAAAGGAATAGCGCAAGGAAGATAGACCGTTAGGCTTATAGCATCACCGAACTATCATCTCTTTCGTTACTATTGTAAAAAACACCAACACTGTGACATTCTATTGGTAATTGATATATGTTGATAAAAAATGCTGAGCCAATATATTTTTGGTTTAGAGTTTAGAGTAAAAGTGAACGCTAAAAACAGCTACTTTTTTAGGGGAATTTAATCGTAATCTCGTCACTAAGCAAGCTTAATTTAGTAAACAAAGTTACGACGATTTGTAAGCAGTAGTGATAAGTCAAAAAGCACTTCAACAAGCCGTTAAATAAGAAATCAAACCCTTAGATAAATGGGACAAAATCTCGACTATAAAAACCGCTTTAAATAGTTAGGTTAAGGAATATGAATGTCAGCTAAACCACAAAGTACGACCATTATTACTCTGCCTCGCGGCGCACTAGATCTCACTTATCAGACTCATAACAAAAATGATAATACATATCAGCTCGAAGACTTGCTTGGCTTTGCGCAGCGGATCAATCCCAAACGGGCATTCTTATTTGTCTCCAAGGTCTTAGGTCGCCATATTCCTGTCGCGCCTAGCATCATGCGCGGCGCTTTTACCGATTTGGCAAACTTAGTACCGGATAATCTACCTGAGCCTATTTTGGTCGTTGGTATGGCAGAAACGGCGGTAGGACTATCGGCAGGCGTGCATCAAGCGCTACAAACGCGCTACCCAGATGCTTTACTACTAAACTCTACCCGTCACGCTCAGCATAACGAAGACAATGACGAAGCGTTATTCACTACCTTTAGCGAAGATCATAGTCATGCCAGCCAGCATTTGATTTATCAAAGTCGCGATAAAAACATACAATCGCAGCTCCTCGCCAGCAGAACCTTAATCATGGTCGATGATGAAGCCTCAACTGGTAATACCTGTGTCAATGTAGTGACCGCACTACGTCACGCTGGTCTAAGCCAGTTAAAACAAGTGCATCTGACGACTTTGGTGGATTGGTCACTCAATCAAGAGGCAACTGACGACGGTGACCACATCTCTACTCGCATGCCTAATATCGACTTTCAACGTCATCATTTATTATCAGGCGCTTGGCAGTGGACAGACGCGCCGAACCCTGAGCCTATCACTATGCCCGTGGTCGATACCACCGAGGCAGGCTCGCAGCCGTTGGGTAATACAGGCAATTGGGGACGATTTCCAACATTGGATAGTACGGATGGCTTTGACGGTTACTTAGAGCGTTTCCAGCAAGCTTTTGCATACTTTGATGATAAGCCGAATTTTGATAAAGGTAAGCTACCCAAGCGGATTTTAGTATTAGGCAGCAATGAGTTTGTCTGGTTACCGTTTTTATTAGCCGAGTGGCTGGAGGCTAAAACCAAAGAGGTCAGCCAAAACTCAACGGTTAAATTCAGCGCATTAACGCGCTCGCCCATTGCATTAGGCGGCGCTATTCACACGATGCTCAGCTTCCATGATAACTATGGCCTTGGTATGACGAACTTTGTCTATAATGTTGAGCCAAAAGACTGGGACTTGATTGTGCTATGTGTAGAGACCGCTAGCGATAGCGTGGATAGTATGTGGCAAGGTTTAGATAATGTATTGGTTGTAGGGGCAGATCTATGACTATCTCTTTCTTTCAAGCGAGTCCTGATATAATAAAGCCCTACGCGCTCATGGATTTAGACGATACGCTATTTCAGACGCAGCGCAAAATAGATGCTTGGAATTTGCCAACGTCCAAATCTGAAAACTTAGTGTGCGCGAGTGTCAATAAACAGGGCGAGCCGCTGAGCTTTATGAGTCAGCGACAAGCAAGCTTTGTTAATTGGTTATTAACGAGTACTGAGTTGATAGTGGTCACTGCCCGCGATCGCGAAGAGATCAAACGGGTGAGACTGCCCTTTGATAGTTGGCAGGTATTGACTCACGGGGCGATTGTTTTAACTCAAGATGGCAAGCTTGAGACGCAGTGGCAGCAGCGCATGTATAGCAAGCTTGCGCCCTTGCAGGAGAAGCTGGGGCAGCTAAGCCAGTTATTTACTCAGCACAGCAGCAGCGACAACAGCCATTTAAAGTTTACCGCGCATACGGATCATTTTAATAACGGCACTGAAAACAAAGAACTGACCATCTATCTTGCTATCAAACACGCGCAAAAAAATCATCAAGCTCTGATACAGCTCGCTGAGCAGTTGCCTAAATTGATACGAAACTTTGATCAAGACTTCTATGTGCATGTCAATGCAAATAACTTAGCCATTTTGCCGCATGCTGTGCACAAGCGTCATGCGGTAGAGTTCTTGCTAGAGCAGCACTTAGAGAGCAGCAGGCCAAGCTTTGGCTTTGGCGATAGCTTAGCCGATTTGCCGTTTTTGCAGCTACTAGACTGGTACGGGATGCCCAATCATGGTCAGCTACATGATCAATATAATCGTCAACATTTAAAATAACTATAGAGCCTGCAATGACGAAAGCTAGAACAAAAGACTTACAGAGATTTGGCTCAGGCAGCTATTTAGCTGATGATGTCACGGTGCTCCTAGATGTCGTTGACAAAGACGCGGTCGCTGATGTACCGGTCAGCAAAAAAGAAGCGCTGATCCAAAGTGGGCAGCGGCACTACTCCGATATGCTCACCTTAGAGCAAGCACCAACTGCTAAGCATGAGCAGCTATATCTGCAAGCGCTTGAGCAAGGTAAAGCGCGCATGGCTAGCGATATTGCTAATTTAGCTTACTCCTTACAGCAGACTTTTAAACAAACCGTTAGTAGCGAAAACCCATTAATATTAGTCAGTTTAGTCAGAGCCGGACTGCCTATTGGTGTGCTATTACAGCGCGCTTTAGCGAATACAAATAGCGCTTATGCCTTGCCATCTAAACACTATGGCATGAGTATCATTCGCGATCGTGGTCTTGATCCAGTCGCCTTGCAGCTCATATTGGACAGCCATCCTGATAGCCCTATCGTTTTCGTTGATGGTTGGACCGGCAAGGGCGCTATCTATCAAGAGCTAGCGCGTAGCCTGAATCCATTTAATGATGATAACCACGTCAACTTTGCTAACATTTTTCATCAAGGTGAGAGTGTTATACCGCTACTTACCCTTGCCGATCCCGCTGGCGTCGCTTGGTTAGCTGCGAGCGAGGAGGACTGGCTGATACCATCTGGACTATTAAACAGTACGGTATCTGGATTGATCTCGCGCTCGCTTTATACTGATCCAAAGTCAGGTCTACATCGCGCTATTTTTTATGATAACTTAGTCGCTATCGATCACAGCTTAGCCTTTATCGAGCATATTGAGTCAGCGCGGCACCTCTTAACGACAACACCTGAGCATTTAGCGACCTTTGCGCAGCCTAGATATAGCACCCAAAGCATTGTCGATAAAATAGCCAAAGAATACAATATCGGTAACCGCAACCGCATCAAACCGACGATAGCCGAGGCGACTCGCGCTATATTACGCCGCGATCCTGACCGTATCTTACTGGCGAGCGCCGATCATCCTGACACCACATTATTACGACACTTATGCCATGATAGAGACATTGAAATCAGCATATTAGGTGCTAAAATATTACCTTATCAAGCGATTACCCTTATCAAAAAGCGCATTAGCTAGGCTTAACGTGTCAGCACCTCAGCGCTTTGTATTTCCGCGATTTCTCTTACCCCTTATACTCTCTTTAACTAATTATGATACCGACTATGCCAGATAATTCTAATAATGAGTCAAACCTATATAATTACACGCAGTCTTATGAGCACCTCATCACTGAGCGCCACGCTTTGCTAAAGCCGCATACTCATCACCCTTATCAGTTAGGCGCAAGCTTATATATGCCAGCGACTCGGCAAGATATCTGGCAAGTCATCAAGCGGGATAAATTACCGACGATTAATAGTATTATTATTTGTGTTGAGGACGCCGTCAGCCATGATGATGTGGAGCTAGCACTACAAAGACTGCAAGAGCTGCTCAACACTTGGGCGGCGCATATTGATAGTATCAATGACCCTTCGACGCCTCAGAACAATAAGCAAGAGCAGCCGACGCGTCCTTTAGTGTTTGTGCGTCCGCGTAATCCGATGATGCTACAAAAGCTGGCACATTATAAGCATATTGAACTGCTCGATGGTTTTGTGATGCCAAAGGTAGATATGTGCAGCTTATCTAATTGGCGCATGGCTTGTCAGAACCTCAGCACCGACCAGCTGCTAATGCCGACTTTGGAGACAGCGGCGCTGTTTAATCCGCATCATAATCAAGAGCTGGCCATTGGCTTTAAAGAAGCGTTCAGTCAGCCTGTTTTTGCTTTGCGTATCGGCGGTAATGACCTATTTGCCGCGTTACGTCTGCGCCGTCCTAAGAACAGTATCGTCTATGACACTCCTATCGGTACTTTGGCTTATCAGCTGCTTGGCTGCTTTGTACCGCATGGCTTTTATTTGACCGCGCCGGTATTTGAGTACTTAGACCAGCCTACGCTATTTATGCAAGAGTTGACTCGCGATGTCAGCTTAGGCTTGGTGGGTAAAACCGTCATTCATCCCAATCAAATTGCCTTAGTACAGCAAGCGTATTGCGTACCGGCGAGCACCTTAGATGAGGCGCAAGCGATACTCCATAGCGAGGCCAAAGCCGTATTTAAATATAACAATACTATGCTGGAGCCAGCCACACACCGCGCTTGGGCGACAGAGATTATTAATCGTGCAAAAGTATTTGGCACCATCAATAATAACAATACAGAGTATAGCTCACGGCTGTAATTGGCTCTAACTGATAGCTTAAAACAATTCCAATTGACTATAAAAAAACCTAAAAGCCGCTATCTTTTTCGATAACGGCTTTTGTCTTTGAAGCGGCTGCCTACTGATTAATACCAGCCTTCAATCTTATCCAAAAACTCACCTAATACTCTATTGACTTGCTCAGGCTCTTCAACAGTTGAGGTATGACCCGCACCTTTAATCACTGCAAGCTTAGAGCCATCGATAGCAAAGTGCATGCGCTCCGACTTATCATAAGGGGTTGCCGCATCTTCGTCACCGACGATGATCAAAGTCGGCGTTTGGATACTGCCTAACTGCTCATAGACTCCTTTGCGATCGATTACGCCTGTTGTTGCCTTAACCGTGCCGCCTTTACGATTACTCTGCAGCATAGATAACCATGCTTTGCGATCGGCCTTACGCTCTTTGGCTTGTAAAAAGGTGCTGCCAAACATAATCGGCATCACCTTTTGACTGACCCGCTTCATACCAAGCCAGCGAATCGCTTTCATTAATTTACGGTATTGAGGGACGTTTTTGGGATCCTCAGCATCCGCTGAAGTCTCAAGCAAAGATAGCGACAATAAGCGCTCAGGATGGTGTATCGCGATACGCTGCGCCACAAACCCGCCCATAGATAAGCCAACAAAATGACACTTATCGATATCTAGCGCGTCAAGTAAGCCAATGGTGTCTTTGGTTAAATTATCCATATCATAGCCGTCTTTGGTAATCTGCGACTGCCCTTGTCCGCGAAAATCAAAGGTAATACAGCGATAGTCCTTTTTAAAATGCTCGACTTGTTTGTCGTACATTCTACCGCTCCAAAGCAGCCCATGAGCGAAGACAATTACGGGCTTTTGATGATCATTGGGCGCGCTGTCTTCATAATAAATGTCGGCATTATTTACTGTAATCGTTGGCATAACTCTTCCTTGTTTATGTGGTGACTGTTGAATCTATGCGTAACTCTATACGAATGTTCAAATGAGCATATCATTATGTCTAACTTCGTATAATTAGCATAATTTACAACGCCTAAGTTTAGTAGTGATATTTGTAAATAGTAGCTTGTATCGACTACTAAAGATGGCGCAGAGGTGCACTAAATCATATTTTAGAGCGCCCACTAACCTGCTATAGTAATTAGCTTGAGTATTAGCCGTAGCATTAGTAACTGGCATTGAGCTATTGGTTAGCTCATTGCCAGTCAGTTAGATTTACTTAACCCCTAACGATTACAAGGATGACCCTTATGTCACAAGCGCTTGTCGATTATCAAGTAAGCGACCACATCGCCACTATCACTATGAACGATCCCAAAACCCTGAACGCTTTTAGTACGCCGTTGAAAGGTGCGATTATGGAAGCGCTTGATAAGGCAGATCAAGATAATGAAGTACGCGTGATCGTCTTACAAGGCGGCGGCAATAACTTCTCTAGTGGTGGTCATATCGGCGAGATGCTAGAGAACGGTATGGAGTCAGAAGCGCTCGTGGCTAAGCTTGATTTTATGCTGCGCGAAGTTGCTGAGGTCAGCCTAAAGTTGCGTAATATCCATAAACCTATCATCGCCAAATTAGAAGGCGCGGTGGCGGGCGCAGGTATGAACTTAGCGCTGACCTGTGACTTTCGTATCGCAGCTGATAATGCCAAATTTGTGCAAGCCTTTGTCAATATCGGCCTAATCCCTGACGCAGGCGGTATTTATTTACTCAATCAATTGGTTGGTGCGGCGAAAACGACCGAGCTTGTGATGCTTGGTGATAAGCTTAAAGCCGATGACGTCGCAAGATTAGACTTAGTCAATAAAGTGGTCAGCGCCGAGGAACTTGACAATGAAGTGAACGTCCTAGCCACACGTTTAAGCCAACTACCCGGTAAGGCGCTGGCCTCTATGAAGCACATGATCAACATTCATGCGTTTTCAGGACTTAACGAAGCGCTGGGTATGGAGGTCGAGCAACAAAACATCATGGCTCAGACCGACGACTTTAAAGAAGGGATTACGGCATTTATGGAGAAACGCAAGCCGGTTTATCAGGGTAAGTAAAACGTCTAGTTTAGTTTGTTTCTTACACCTTAGTAGTTTTAATATAGGGCGTGTTGAACATTCGACCATGGCACTGACAGAGACTATTTTTTAGGCGATTTGCAGATAAAAATGGTAAGTTTAGTCGTTCTAAGCGTCTATTTTTATCAATAAAGCGGCAAAAAATAGTCCTGTCCCTGTTGTTGTAGTTAGGGCTGATGCTAAAATCGCCCTAGTCGTTGTGACTGTTTAAATAAAATCAGCTAGCCAATGCAATAAGCATTACCTGCAATTTTAACGACGACTAGAACACAGCTTTGATTAACTAGTAGCGATCAGCAGTGCGCATTTGTGAATGTTCAACACGCCCTAGTCAATCAATATTAAAAGTGGTACAAGGCAGACGAGTGCAAGTACTACAGTAGTAGGCTAAACGAGTCTAACGCCGTAACACTTTAATAGTGGTTCGACTATATAACCAAAAAGGCTACCATTAGGTAGCCTTTTACTCTTCTAAATTCCCATAAATAGAAGATGCTTCACAATGATTTTATACATTATGATTTATTGAAAAGTAGAAGCGCTTTTATATTGATGCGGTAGAGTAAAAACCTTGTCAAAGATTACAGTAAAAATGAAAGTGTATACCAAGAAAAACAGCAGTAACGCCGCCTCCATCGTAAAGGCTTTGAGCAAACCGACATCGTACCAAGTCATATAAATTGGCAAGCAAACCAATACCAAGCCGCCCTCAAAACCTAGTGCATGAATGCTGCGTATCAGTAACGTGCGCTTAGTCACTTGCCGGCGCTGCTCCCATTCCTCAAAGGCAGTATTAAATATAAAATTCCAAATGACGGCAGCCAATGACACCATCACCGCCACTGGCAAAGACTCTGCGGTATCACTACCACTGAGCATCATCAATATATAAGTGGATGAGATAATCGCGATGATTTCAAAGACAGTCACATATACAAGGCGACGTTTGAGAGGGGATAAAGTAATCAACCAAGACTCCAAAGCACCTAAATGATAAGTGCATAATTAAAGTCTCGGTCCGTCCCGAGATAGCAAAAGTAAAAAAGTGCAGAGCCACGGTTTCCGCCTGCCTTTATATTATACAGAAGATAGTGAGAGAAATCAGTTTGACCCCTGCCGTCAAATCCGTACACATAAACTTGGGAGATTTTAATTACGCAGCCTGACGATAATAATCAAACCAC
>NZ_JBEOPC010000019.1:0-58482 GCF_040309765.1 Psychrobacter sp. TB20-MNA-CIBAN-0197 | reverse complement strand
TTACCTGCAATTTTAACGACGACTAGAACACAGCTTTGATAAACTAGTAGCGATCAGCAGTGCGCATTTGTGAATGTCCAACACGCCCTATAATAAGCTAAATGTTTAAGCTTAACTCTCAAAGCTGCGCTCGCTCTTTTCTTGGGTGATTTGGTCAGCGGCAATCGTCTGAGTTAGGGGCTTGACAGGCCAAGTCATGATAAAACGAGCGCCGCCAAGCTCTGGGCTTTCATCAACGCTCATGCTGCCATTGAACCAAAAAGCAATGCGCGAGACAA
This sequence comes from Psychrobacter sp. TB20-MNA-CIBAN-0197, assembly GCF_040309765.1. Lineage (NCBI taxonomy): Bacteria > Pseudomonadati > Pseudomonadota > Gammaproteobacteria > Moraxellales > Moraxellaceae > Psychrobacter > Psychrobacter sp. TB20-MNA-CIBAN-0197. Next base: position 58,204 of record NZ_JBEOPC010000019.1, on the reverse strand, counting down.
TCGACAGCCCTAAACCATAACCGCCTGAAGCTCGGGTACGGCTGTCGTCTAAGCGAGCAAAAGGAATAAAGACCTTTTCGCGATCTTCTTCTGGAATACCCTGCCCATCATCTTCTACGCTGACAAATGCATTGCCCTTTTTCACCCAAGCGCTAATAATGATAGTACCTTCGGCATAACGCAGCGCGTTACCGGCAAGGTTTTGAATCACCCGGTGTAAGTAGCGCCGATCGGCCACGGCAGTCACTTTACTATTAGGAGGATTGCCAACGATTTTGATATCTTTGCCTAGGGCTTCTGTCTCACGGACAATTTGTTCTACCAATTCTTTCAGATTGACTGACTCTAAGTCGAGCTTAGGTGAACCTTCCTCTAGTTTGGCATAAGTCAAAATCTCATCGATTAAACCATTCAAAGCTTCGATATCTTCGTCGATATAGTCGCGCTGCATAAAGCGCGAGTCTTCATCGTCGGTATCGGCTAGCATATCAACCGCAAAGCGAATACGGGCAACAGGTGTGCGCAGTTCGTGCGATACCGCGCGTGTCAGCTCGCGCTGCGATTCAATCAAGCGCTTAATATGAGAGGTCATCGCATTGAAAGTAGCAGAGAGGCGCGCAATCTCATCTTGACCAATCACTTGTACCTGAATGTCGAGATTACCATCGCTGACCTCATTCACCCCCACTTGTATCAGCTGCAATTTGCGCTCAAGTGGGAAGATAAGCGCATAGACACCTAAGCTGATTAGAAACATACTAATCAGTACCATACTGATAATCAAATTCAGTGGAAACCAGTTAAATAATGGTATTGGCCCCATTAAAACGGCCATATCATTGATCTCAGAGGGAATGACAATCTTGATAGAAGAGTTACCTTGGCTACTATTGCTATCTTGCAGCAAAATAACCACTTCATCACGGCGCAAGCGTGCCAACTGGTCATCATCTAAATCAAAAGTATCTATAGTGTCTAACGTCAAGGGATAAGAAAATTTGTTTTCAAGTTCCGTTAGGCGTGCGCGCTTCTCCGGCAGGGTCGCGTAATAAGACAAATCATCTAATAAGAACACCGCCATAGCGCGTACTTGTTGCTCAGTGACCTGCGAGACACGCACGGTCAATACTTTATCATCAGGTAAACGGTGGTAGACATCAGCATAGGCCGGTTGGCTGACATAACGAACTACCGTTTCGCCACTTTCGAAACGGCGTCGTTCACTAGCACTAAAATCTATATTTTCGATTGGCACGATACGAAACGTTGAGCCGAATAAACTACTAGCATCAGATAGCCAGTACTCGCGCTGGGTTTCCGACTCCTGATGCGCAAGACCCTCACTTACCAAGTAAAAAGCGCCAGTCGCCATATTCTCGCGATAGGTTTGCATACGCTCTTGATTGATAGTATCCATCAATAACTGCGCAAAAAGAGCAACACACAAGCAGACTATCAAGAGCCCAGCGTATATACGAACAAAGATACTGTGTTTTAAAGATGAGACTAATGACATAATTGCCGTAACCAAAGCATGAAATGATTTATTAGTAAATTGCTGCTGCTATTCTATAGCAACGCTCGTAAATATGTTAGAGTTTGCTGCATTAAAAACTTGATTAAGATCTTTATTCAAAAAATAAAAAAACCAGCACAGCGCTGGTTTCTTTACAAATAATCCCTATAGCCCTAGTTGCCTTCTTTGACGAACAAATAGCCTTTACTACGGACAGTCTTAATACGTTTTGGGTTTTCTGGATCGTCACCAATTTTAGGACGGATACGCGAGATACGTACGTCAATAGAGCGATCTTGACCATCATACTCAATACCGCGCAGGCGCTCAAAGATATCTTCACGAGATAAGATGCGGCCAGCATTAGATGCTAACAACCAAAGCAGGTCATATTCAGCGCTAGTGAAGTCAACCAATTCTTCGCCTAGATTCACTGAACGGCCACCATTATCGATGACTAGCTCACCAAACTCTAAACGCTGCGGTACATCTTCTGATGGGGCGTTTTCTGAGCGGCGCAATAACGCACGAATACGAGCTAATAGTACGCGCGGCTGGGCAGGCTTGGCAACATAATCATCCGCGCCCATCTCAAGACCTAGTACTTGATCCATATCTTCAGTACGTGCGGTCAACATCAAAATTGGATTTTGATAATGCGGGCGCACTTCACGGCAGACCGTCAAACCATCACTACCTGGCAGCATGACATCGAGCACTACCATGTCAGGCTGTTCATTGACAATACGGCGAATAGCACGATTGCCATCTGTCTCGATAGCGACTTCTAAGCCGTTTTTAACCAAATAATCTTGGGTTAACATAGCCAGACGCTCATCATCTTCAACAATCAAAATTCGCGGGGTGTTGTCATCTTCAGGGGTTGTCATCGTTATATCCTCTAATACATCTAAATTAAAAACAGAAAATTTGCAGCGAGAATGAATATTAAGAGAGCAGTAGTCTTAACAATGCTTCTGCTTATTCTCAATACTTTTATATATTTTGTTTATAGGTGCAGCTCAGTCATAGCAAGCTAGTATACTACTAAACTTATAGCTTACCCTACTATAGCCTATTATCGTTAACAAAACCTATAAACAAGCCCGTCTAAAATCTTAGTTTTCGTCCGAAAGTAGGTAAATATAAAGCTTTCAAACAACATGGATACCAGTAGGCGTCATCTATTTATGAAAATTATAAATGAGTAGTTACGCTCGATACCTAGGGATAACTAATATAAATGCCGGATAGTGACAAACAAGGCCCGCTACTCTTTTATTATGTTAACAATATAACGAAATTCCTGCCTGACTACTAGGGTCTATAACCAAAAAAAACAGCCCAAATTGGACTGTTTCTAGTGAAACCTTGAACCTGACTTAAACGCTGATTAAGCGCATAAACCAGATTATGAGCGGTTTTGATACTTACGAATCGTTTGTAGCTGAGCGACTGATTCTGCTAATGAAGCAAGCGCGGCATTAGTCTGTACGGTATCTGTTTGGTTGACTAGTAACTGTTCAGCCTCCCGGCGCGCTTCGATGATTTTACTTTCATCAAGATTATGCGCACGCATAGCCGTATCGGCTAATACCGTAACCATCTTCGGCTGTACTTCAAGTACGCCGCCAGACACGTAGATGACTTCCTCTTGACCATCTGGCGTTTGTACTCGCATTGAGCCAGGCTTTAGCAAGGTAATCAATGGCGTGTGACCTGGTAGAACACCAATCTCGCCTTCGCTACCAGTGGCAATCAGCATACTGATCTCGCCTGAATATAGCTCTTCACGGGCGCTTACGACGCGGCATTGTAACGTTGCCATACCTAAATCCTTATTATGAAAAAGTCTTAAAAACAGCGGGCTTGCTATCGAGCCGACTAGCGAATGAACGTGACAAACACCCTTTATTCGCCAGACGACTCTTTAGCGATTTATGCTGCTGTAGATTTCATTTTTTCGGCCTTAGCGACAACTTCGTCGATACCGCCAGCCATATAGAACGCTTGTTCTGGTAGATCATCATATTCGCCTGCGATGATTGCTTTGAAGCTAGCAATAGTATCGCGTAGTGACACATATTTACCAGGCGCGCCGGTGAATACTTCGGCGACGTGGAATGGCTGTGATAAGAAACGCTGAATCTTACGCGCACGATAAACGACCAGTTTATCTTCTTCTGACAGCTCATCCATACCTAGGATGGCGATGATGTCTTTGAGCTCTTTATAGCGCTGCAATACTTCCTGTACACCGCGAGCAACGTTATAGTGCTCTTCACCGATAACTTGTGGATCTAGCTGACGTGAGGTTGAATCTAGTGGATCAACCGCAGGATAGATACCTTGTGAAGCAATATCACGGCTTAGTACAACAGTCGCATCCAAGTGAGCAAACGTCGTTGCTGGCGATGGATCCGTCAAGTCATCGGCTGGTACATAAACGGCTTGAACTGAAGTAATAGAACCTGACTGAGTTGAGGTAATACGCTCTTGTAGTAAGCCCATCTCTTCAGCGAGTGTTGGCTGATAACCAACTGCTGATGGCATACGGCCTAACAGTGCTGATACTTCAGTACCTGCTAGTGTATAACGATAGATGTTATCAACAAACAAGAGTACGTCACGACCTTTGCCAGTGGCAGGATCTTTAGTATCACGGAAGTACTCAGCCATAGTTAGACCAGATAGTGCAACACGCAAACGGTTACCCGGTGGCTCATTCATCTGACCGTATACCATCGCAACTTTAGATTTGCTAAAGTCTTCAGTGTTGACAACGCCCGCTTCTTGCATTTCGTGATAGAAGTCGTTACCTTCACGAGTACGCTCACCAACACCAGCAAACACGGATAGACCTTCATGCTTTAGCGCGATGTTGTTGATCAGCTCCATCATGTTAACGGTTTTACCAACACCGGCACCACCGAACAGACCAACTTTACCACCTTTTGCAAACGGGCAAAGTAGATCGATAACTTTAATACCAGTCTCTAGCAGCTCAGTGCTGTTTGACTGCTCAGCATAGCTTGGTGCATCACGGTGGATAGACCACTTTTCTTCAGCTTGTACGGGACCTTCTTCATCGATAGGACGACCAAGAACATCCATGATACGGCCAAGCGTACCTGTACCAACTGGTACAGAAATAGCTGCACCGGTATTAGTCACTGGTAGGTTACGCTTTAGACCTTCAGTTGAGCCCATAGCAATCGTACGCACGATGCCATCACCTAACTGTTGCTGTACTTCTAGAGTGGTTTCGGTGCCATCAACTTGCAGGGCATCAAAAATCTGAGGAACTTCGTTACGGTTGAACTCGACGTCAAGAACCGCGCCAATAATCTGTACAATACGACCGCTACTCATTGCGTTCTCCTTGAACTTCTATACATGGTTGTAGTCAATTATGAAACAGCAGCAGCACCGCCAACGATTTCCGAGATTTCTCGGGTAATCGCCGCTTGACGCAGCTTGTTATAAACCAACTGTAAATCGTTAATTAGGTCACCAGCGTTATCAGTTGCCGCTTTCATAGCAACCATACGTGACGACTGTTCAGAGGCAATATTTTCCATGACCGCTTGATAAACGATCGATTCAATATAGCGTCCAAGTAATTCATCAATCAAAGTTTTGACATCAGGCTCGTAGATATAATCCCAACTAAGCTCAGTCTGCATACCGCTAGAATCACTATCAAATGACCCTTCAGGCAAAGGCACTAACTGGTTAACCGTTGGCTTTTGCGTCATGGCATTAACGAATTTGTTATAGACCACATAAATGCGATCAAGCTTGCCGTTAGCATAATCATCAAGCATCGCTTGTACGGGTGAATTTACCTGCTCGAAAGTCGGCTTATCGCCATAATCCGTCACCGCAGAGGTCACTTTTCCGCCAAAATTCTTGAAGAAGCTGACACCTTTGGCACCGATAACCGCAAATTCGGCTTGTACAGACTGATTTTGATAGTCTTGAATACTTGTGGATAAAGCTTTGAACAAATTAATGTTCAAGCCACCCGCTAGGCCACGATCCGAAGTGATAACAATATAGCCCACTTTATCAACCGGACGCGCTACCATATAAGGGTGTTTATAATCTGATGAGGCATGTACCAAATGCGAGATAACCCGGCGCATACTATCAGCATACGGGCGACCCACTTCCATGCGCTCTTGGGCACGGCGCATCTTACTCGCTGCAACCATTTGCATAGCGCGAGTAATCTTCTGGGTACTTTTAATACTGGTGACTTTGGCACGTATCTCTTTTAAGCTTGCCATAATGATTCCAATATAAGAGGGTTAAAAAGCAGTGGCGCATGCCGCATATGATAGAGAATTAACACTTAAAAATAAGGGTTATATGCGAGCATAACGCAATCTAATACCGATAAGGGTTAAAGCAGTGGCGCAACTATCTACTCAGACAACGCGCCACTTGGTATACGATAAGCTAAAACCAAATCGGCTTAACCCATTAAATTAATAACTGTGATTTTGTTTAAAAGTCTCAACAGCTGACTTCAAACGAGAAGCAATATCATCATTGTAATTTGCAGTCTCATTAATCTCGTTCATAAGCTCGCTCTGTTCGTCATGCATATAACGTAAGTAGCTTTCTTCAAAAGAACCGATTTTCTCTACCGGTACATCAGATAAGAAGCCTTCGTTTGAGGCATAAATAACTGCGGCCTGATCAGCGATAGACATCGGCTGATACTGCTTTTGCTTCATCAGCTCTGTAACACGCTCACCATGGTCAAGCTGTTCACGAGTCGCATCATCAAGGTCAGATGCAAACTGAGCAAAGGCAGCCAATTCACGGTACTGTGCTAGTGCAGTACGGATACCACCTGAGAGCTTTTTGATGATCTTAGTCTGAGCAGAACCACCAACACGTGATACCGAGATACCAGCGTTGACTGCAGGACGGATACCTGAGTTAAATAGGCTTGATTCTAAGAAGATCTGACCATCAGTGATTGAAATCACGTTAGTCGGTACGAATGCAGAAACGTCACCGGCTTGTGTTTCGATAATAGGTAGTGCGGTCAATGAACCGGTTTTACCTTTGACTTCACCATTTGTGAAGTTCTCTACATAATCCGCGTTTACGCGTGATGCACGCTCAAGTAGACGTGAATGTAGATAGAATACGTCACCAGGATACGCTTCACGGCCTGGCGGACGACGTAGTAGTAGTGAGATTTGACGATAAGCGACGGCTTGCTTTGATAAGTCATCAAATACAATCAGCGCATCTTCGCCGCGGTCACGAAAGTACTCGCCCATTGTACAGCCTGAGTACGGTGCGATGTACTGTAGCGCTGCCGGCTCAGAAGCAGAAGCAACAACAACAGTGGTATATTCTAGAGCGCCGGTTTGCTCAAGCTTACGTACGACGTTAGCGATAGTAGAGCGTTTTTGACCGATAGCCACGTAGACACACTTAATGCCAGAAGATTTCTGTGCGATGATCGCATCGATAGCCATAGCGGTTTTACCCGTCTGACGGTCACCAATGATAAGCTCACGCTGGCCACGACCGATTGGAATCATGGTATCAACGGCTTTATAACCGGTCATAACGGGCTGATCTACTGATTGACGGTCGATAACGCCTGGAGCGATCTTTTCGACTTTATCTGTCATTTTGGCATCGATAGGACCTTTGCCGTCAATAGGGTTGCCTAAAGCATCAACAACACGGCCTAATAATTCAGGACCTACTGGTACTTCAAGAATGCGACCCGTGCAATAAGCTTTTTGGCCTTCTTGCAATTGCAGATAGTCACCGAGTACGACTGCGCCAACAGAATCACGCTCTAAGTTAAGCGCCATTCCGTAGATTTCGCCTTCAAACTCAATCATTTCGCCGTACATGGCATCTTCAAGACCATGAATTTGCACAATACCGTCAGATACTTTGACAATCGTGCCTTCATTCTTTGCAGTTGCACCTGCATCAAGGTCTTGAATACGCTGCTTAATCAGATTACTGATTTCCGCTGGATTCAGTTGTTGCATTGCCTTGTTTCCTTTAATTTATGATAACCCGCCCACTGACTTAAATGCTCTTACTATCACGTAGCCGCTACTCCTTACTAATATAGTAGCGCTACGCTTATACTGGCATTAGGCAGTTAGCTGTGTTTTTAACTGTTGTAACTTGCCGCGCATCGAATCATCAATGATTTTGTCACCGACTTTTATGGTAGCGCCTGCCAATAGACTAGGATCAACCGTTTCGTGAATCACCACAGTCGCATTGAGCGATGCAGCTAGGCGCGTTTGAATCGTTTCGCGCTGCGCGGCAGTCAATGGATAGGCGGTCGTGACATAAGCATCAAGCTGTTTCAAGCTACTCGCTTTATGGCTACGATAGTGCTGATAAACTTCAGGAAGTAGGGCTAGACGCTCTTGCTGCGCCAATTGCTCTACGAAGTTGTTTAGCGCTGGTGACACTTTAGGATAGCTAATACTATTACCATAGCGAGAGCCTTTGCTCTCGCCTAGTAGTTGCTTAAAAGCAGAATCGTCATCACCAGCCACTTGTGAGTCATAAAGATCAACCAAAGCAGCTGACTTATGCTCAGCCGTGATGGCTGGGTTTTCTAGCCAATTACGAAACGCTTTGTCATTGACAACGTTGCTTGCGACAAACAAGAAATCTTCCCACTCGTTTACGGCCCCGTTCTCATTGGCATAGTCAAACGCGGCTCTTGCGTAGGGTCGTGCTAAGGTTGATAAATCAGCCATTATATCCTCACAGTTACAGCTTCGCCGCCAGTTGGTCTAACATGCTAGCATGTTTTTGCTCATCGACTCTATCTTGCAAAATCTTTTCTGCACCAAGGACAGAAAGCTCTGCAACTTGCGTGCGCAGTGACTCGCGCGCTTGATTGATCTCTTGATCAATTGACGCTTGAGCTTGCTGACGAATACGCTCACCTTCGGCTTGCGCTTGTGATTTTGCATCTTCGACCAGTTGATTAGCGCTCTTATTCGCCTGCTCAATTAAGGCTGCAGCTTTAGTCTTAGCCAGTTCAAGCTCTTGCTGGACATCTTGCTCTGCCGTAGCCAAGTCAGCTTTTGCTTTTTCAGCGGCATTTAGACCATCAGCGATTTTACGCTGACGCTCATTGATTGCGCCGATAAGTGGTGGCCACACGAATTTCATGCAAAAAACCACAAATATTGCAAAAGCAATGGCTTGACCGACGATGGTAAAATTGATGTTCACGTGATCACCTCTTTGTTAATGAAAAATCAGTTTCATTGATCCTGTCTGACCGTCCGACTCTGTATAACTTATAGGTTGTAACCTCAAAAAAGATAGACAACTTAAGACGGTCAAACATTTACAACTGAGCTTTCTGATTAACCTGCTAGAGGGTTAGCGAACAACAATAGCATAGCGATACCGACACCGATCATTGGGATCGCATCAAGTAGACCTGCTACGATGAACATACGGGTTTGCAATTGTGAACCAAGCTCTGGCTGACGGGCAACGCCTTCCAAGAATTTGCCACCTAAGATCGCAAAACCAATACCTGTGCCAAGTGCGCCTAAACCGATAAGTAGCGCTACTGCGATAACTGTGTAACCACCTAATACTGGATCCATTGATGTATCCTCATTTACCTATTGAATGTCTAATTAATGTTCAGTTGATGATGCTAGTGACAAATAAACTATCGTCAGCATCATGAATACGAACGCTTGAAGGGTAATAATTAAGATGTGGAAGATAGCCCACGGTACTGACAACGCCCATTGAATCCAAAAAGGCATTAGCGCGATCAGAATGAAAATCAACTCGCCGGCGTACATGTTACCAAATAGTCGTAACCCTAAAGAGATAGGTTTCGCTATCAGCGTTACAAACTCTAAGATAAAGTTTACCGGGATTAAAATAATTTGTAAGACAGGGTTTTTTGCGCTAAACGGATGCAGCGTCAGCTCTCCGACAAAGCCACCAACCCCTTTTTCTTTGATACTATAAAAAATAATCAACGCAAAGACAGCAAACGACATGCCAAGGGTGATATTAGGATCGGTTGTTGGAACGATTTTGAAGAAGACATGATGCGGATCATGACCCATAGCAGCACCGATTTGACCGGCAAGCGCTGGAATAAAGTCGACCGGCAGCAAATCCATCAAGTTCATCAAAAAGATCCAGACGAAGATAGTTAGTGCTAAAGGTGCAATCAGCTTTGAGGTGCCACTATATGAATCGCGAACGTTATTATCAACGAATTCAACGATCATCTCGACAGCGGCTTGCGTTTTGCTAGGTACTCCTGAGGTTACCTTTCTGGCAACCATCCAAAAGATAGCACAAAATACTATGCCCAAACCTATTGACCACAACATAGAATCAAGGTGGATAGCATTAAAGCCCATAGCAGTTGCTTCTTCAGCAGTGTAGGCAACTTTCCAACCTTCGCCCGGCAAATAGCCGTACGTCCAGTTTGTTAAGTGGTGAGAGATATATTCTGTTGTTGTTTGTTCGCCTGCCATAGTGTCAGCTTCTCATTAATCAACGATTTACTCAGCTACCAAAACATGGCTGTCATCTGATACGTGAGTGATTAGGATTACTCTTTACTGCGCTCATCTACCGTAAATTGCATTGGGGCTGTAGTAGATAAGGATTAAATATCACACCATTTTTTCAAGGTTTTCAGCTGATTAGATGGTGAACCATAGTTAAATCTAAACTCACATTCTTTTAAAAATAAATGGAAGTTTTTCTTATTAATCCCATTATACTTTCTGAGCGTTCGTTTGGACTGATTCCAAAAGTTCTCAATGCCATTGATGTGATTGTTTTTACCACAAGTAAACTCTTTAGAGTGATTGACTCTGAAATGTTTGAATTCGCTCACATCTAATGCATTATAACTTCGATAGCTATCCGTATAAACAAAGCTGTCAGGCTTGATTTTACGCTTGATGACAGGTATTAGGGTGGTTTGTTTGGTGTCTGCTACGACAATGGTATACACCTTACCGTTTCGTTTTAGAATCCCAAATACAGCGGTTTTACCAGCAGCCCCGCGACCTCTTTTACCTTTGCGTACACCGCCAAAATAACTTTCATCTAATTCGACTTCGCCATCAAAAAGCTCATCAGCTTGTAATGAGAGATGATGATCTATCACAAGTCTTATTTTATGATAAAAAAGTGCAGCAGTATTAGGCTGAATATCAAGCAAATCTGCGGCTGTTCTAGCAGTCACTTCAGCTGTGAAAAACTCTAACAGCCTTCGCTGTACTTTTTTACTGAGTTTACAATGGGTTATCTTCATAAAAGTAGTCTAGCATAGTGCTTATCTACTACAGCCCCATTGCATTAATACGATAGCGCGCAAATACACGCTTAATAATAAGCGCTCCCATACTCAAATACAGCCATCCCAATCTAACCTGTGCGGTTAGCACGAATGCTTTTTGTTAGCTTTGCATAAATTTTAGCTACCAAAAAAGGGCCTAAAAGTAATCACTACTAGCCCTTTATATACGCATATAAACTTTTTATATGCTAATTTGCCTATCCATTTGGCAAGCGTATTGCTCAAAAAATTATGCTTAAGCAAAACAATTAGCTGTGTATATTAATGCAACGTTGTATTCGTGTAAAGTCAATTATTGGTTTTTTATCAACTGTAACGCTAAGGTAGAAGGTGACATCCTCGCCCATATGGCTTTAAGTCGATAATTAAATTGTAAGATATTATGTTAATGGGTTGCCTTTAGCCCAAATTAGGCGTAAAGCGATTATAAAAACTCAAGAGCTATTCGTTTGTCGCTATCAGAAAATAGCTTACTTTCAAGAGGTTATTTTATTCGGCCAAGCATTAAGACATGGCTGATTTTCATCATGATAAAACCTGCAAATAAAGACAATACAGATAAAGGCTTCATCATGATAAAAATAAATGCAAAGCCAAAGACAGTCAGTAGCCACTTGAGCGCTTGACCGCGAAAAAATTGCTTAACGATATGATCGCGCGCACGATAGCCACTATGACTAAACGTAAAAGTGGCAAACACCATTTGCGTGACAAAACTAAGTGCCCCGCCGATAGCCGCACTTTTTGCGACGACTAGCTCGCCACCGAACCAAACGCGATCTATAAGCCAAGCGGCGATGATCACTAGGAGTAGCGCCCAAGTTTGCCGTTTCAGATAGACCTTTATTTGATCTTTTTGACTGCGTTTGGCAGGTTGGGTCATCAGCTATCCTAAAGTGTGAGATAAAGGTCAGTGTCTCACTAATTCCACTCATCAAGCGCGAATATTATAAGGACTCAAGTTAGCTTTCGCAAGGAAAATACCGCTACTATCAAGTGTTTAGCTGAAGCCCAGCTTGCAGTCTAATCGCAAAAGACTAGTCTATACACTTCGCTATCTGCTGCGCCATCTGACTCCAACCGGTCACAAAGTCGTCGCTGGCGCTCATATCTTCTAACTGAATAGTAGTTTTAACTGGTTGCAGCTTGGTAATAAGCCCTTTAGCAGGCTTACTTTGCGTCACTAAGCACATGCGTTTATTTGGACGCCGCTCACTCAGCTGACGTATCTGGCTGGCTTTTGGCGCTAGATGATGATCGGCTGTTAAGCTACCAGCCAGCTGCAAATTCAGACTTGGTTCAAGATACTGATAAGCATCGTGATACGCCCAATAAGCGCTAACGGGTTGGCCACTACGCTTCTGACTAGCCACTGCCCTATCCATTCGCTGCGCAAATTTCTGTGCATTGGCTTGGTAGAGTGTTTTATTTTTTGGATCGGCATGACTGTGAATGACGGCCAACGCCCGGGTAATGGCTTTGGCGTTTTCTGGGTCGAGCCAAATATGAGTATCTAAGGTATCGGCTAGTGGCTCACCTGCGACATCGCGCATTGGGTAACGCTTAAAAGCATCGAAGGCGAATAAGGATATGGCATTAGGCGCACTATCTAAAGTTGAAGCCAAGTTGTTCTCTAGTGGCGCGCCAAACCAAACCACAAAGGTGCTGTCTTGAACCGTTTTGATATCTTTTGGGCTAATGCTGCCGTGATGCCCTACTTCACCCGGGTTAAGTAGCTTTTTAGCGGAGGGTGCACCTTTTGTCACCGCTTCACTGAGCAAAAACAAAGGATAATTACTGACGCTTACGGTATCAGCCGCTTGCGCACTCGTGGTAAACAAACCTGCTAATAGTAAACCTGCTAGTAGATTTGTGAGCCAAGACTTCGGGGATAGTATTTTTTTATTCATGGTTTTTATCATGCCACTTTAGCCCATTGTTATTGACAGCTGTCATTAAAGTATCGATTTTTAATTGCATTATGTTATACTATAACAATAAAAAGTGCACGATTATTTTAGGAGCGGTTATGAGCGATTGTTCATTAGCTAGTCATCACCTGCATGATGTTCAGCAGTTCACTGCTAATGAGGTGCATGCGCGTCTGACTGCTGCTATAGAGCAGTGTCGCCTTCGCGGTGTGCGATTCACCCCACTGCGTCAACAGATCTATGAGCTGATATTGCAGGCCGAGCGGCCCGTTGGTGCTTATGATTTGATTACCCAGTTGCAGCAAGCTCGTCTGCAAGATAACGACCATGAGCATCGGAATAAGAACGTCGCACCGCCTACGGTTTATCGCAGCTTAGAATTTTTATTAGGTGAGGGTCTGATTCATCAGCTCACCTCAATCAACGCTTATGTGCCTTGCTGTCATCCTCGTGCTGAGCACGCCGCGGCATTCTTGATCTGTGAGCAGTGTCAGCGAGTGCAAGAATGTAGCAGCTTACCGGTGCAAGAGATGATGAGCTTTGCCGAACAAGATGTAGGGTTTTTGGTCAATCATAGCGTCATCGAACTAAGCGGCCGCTGCCAAGCTTGTCAGTAGCTTTTATCATCGCTTTAATTTTTAACTCTTATAATGTTGTGTACATTAAGGGTTTACATCAAGCACAAAGCCATTCTTTAACCCATAGGTCCGCTATGAGCGCAACCCCCTTACCGACTAAGCAAAATAGTAGTGCTGAGCTGCTAAGCCTAAACAATGTCAGCTACGATATTGATAGACAGCGCTTGCTGTCGCATATCAGCATCGATATCGCGGTTAATGAAACGGTGAGTCTGATCGGACCTAATGGCGCAGGCAAATCGACGTTAGTTAAGCTTATCTTAGGTCTGATAACCGCCAGCGAAGGTACTATAACAGCGCATCAGCCCCTGCAGCTTGGCTATGTGCCGCAGCGTTTTGCGGTGCCGCCTATCTTACCGCTACGAGTCAAAGACTTGCTAGCGCAGGCGGATAAACGCCGACTACAGCCAGAGCAGCGGCAGTTTATTTTTGATAAGTTGTCGCTAAATCACCTGCTTTCACGGCAGATGGGTCATTTATCTGGTGGTGAGACGCAGCGCGTGCTACTAGCGCGCGCTTTACTAGATAAGCCGAACTTACTAATCTTAGATGAGCCGATGCAGGGGCTTGATCCTGATACTGAGGTTTGGCTCTATCAGTTCATTGATGAGCTGCCGGAGTTTTTGCGCTGCGCCATGCTTGTCGTATCACATGACCTGCACTGGGTAATGAAAGGTAGCCGGCGCGTTATTTGTCTCAATAAGCATATTTGCTGTGAAGGACAACCGAGCGAGCTTGCTATCACCAGCGAGTTTCAAAAGCTCTTTGGCCATCATTACGAGCAGCCTTATGTGCATCAGCATCACGCTTGTGAGCATCATGCCCCTAGCGATGTAGCATCTTAAGCGCTCGTCATATGAGTACCCCTTTATCTTGAAACCCTTTTAACCCCCTTTTAGCGCCTATTTAACGGATATCAGTTATGACTGCTTGGTTGGCCATTATCGCTCCGGCTTGGATTGCCGGCAGTATTCTTGCGCTGCTCTCAGCCCCATTAGGCTGCCTTGTGTTATGGCGGCGTATGGCTTTTTTTGCCGATGCCTTAGCGCACGGTACACTCTTGGGCGTGGGACTTGCGGTGCTTTGGCAGCTACCCATGGGGGCGGGCGTTGGTATCGTCAGCGTGCTGGTAGTGCTCGGCTTAGTGGTCATTGACGATGAGCGTTTGCCAATGGATGCGGTGTTAGCCGTAGTTGCCGTCACTTTATTATGCTTAGGTTTACTGACGCTCACTCAATTAACCAACCAACAAGCCAACGTCTTAGGGTTTTTATTCGGTAATTTATTAGAGCTAGATTGGGCGGACTTGCCAATATTAGCAGCGAGCGTACTAATAGGCCTAGCCTTACTGATATACATTTGGCCAGCGCAAATCAAACTTGCCACTCATGAAGCCTTAGCTCGCATTCAAGGCGTTAATCCGGCTCGCCAGCGTTTGTTTTTTATGGGAATACTGGCAGGGTTTTGTGCGATTGCCTTACAAGCAGTCGGTAGCCTACTGATAAGCGGGCTTTTAGTACTACCTGCATTGAGCGCTAGATTATGGACGACATCGCCGAAGCAGATGGTCATATCTGCCCTCATCATCGCCCAATTCGGAGTGACTTTAGGAGTGTGGGGCAGTGTTTGGATGGATATACAAACCGGTCTGTCGATTGTCTTAGTGCTCGCTATTTTGTTTTTTATTGCGCTCTTATTCTCAAAACTATTCGCTAAATTGAACGTAACTAATCGCCAATAAAAATTAGGCTACGAGCGGCTACTATTAATAAGCGCACTTAGCTCTTATCGACTTTCTTTTACTAAGTAGTTGGTTGCTACCAAAAACTGTGCTATAAACAGGCAGATAGCTAATCATTAAATGACTGATAGACGACTAGGAAGTATTAAGGTTATCAGAGCGTTTAGGATTATCATCTACTATGGCCTAAGAGACCTTACTCATGCTGAGCTACCCTACTTACCGAGTTCATGCTCCAGATGGGCAGTTAAATGTTCTACAAATTACCGATATGCATTTATTATCACCCGCTAGTACAGATAACGCTGAAGACCATAGCGATGAAAAACCCAACTGTCGACATTGCTTTGAAGCCAATCTTGCTCAAGCGCTTGCTGAAGATATTCGCTGTGATTTGATACTCGTCACCGGCGACTTAGTCAGTAAGGTTGATAGCGTGACTTACGACCATATTTTTGAGGTACTTCATAGCACGCAGATACCTTTTGCTTGTATTGCAGGTAATCATGATGTCACCGACGAGTCGTGTCACGACCTGCCCTTTGAGCAACGTAAGCTGACCGCTTGTGCTATGGATCCGCGGCTACTGAGCCGGCATGTGATTGAGACGGACGCTTGGCAGCTGTTACTGCTAGACTCATCTATCCCTGGCCAGATTGGAGGTGCGGTGACTGAGGCGGATATGGATTGGCTATGTGCGCAGCTTGCGACTTGTGATAAGCCGGCCTTATTAGCTGTACACCATCATGTGATGCCGATGTACTCTGAGTGGATAGATGCACACATGATAGAAAACGCCGATTATTTTTGGCAGCGTCTAGCCCCTTATGCGCACTTAAAGGTCATTGTCAGTGGTCATACGCATCAAGAGCAAGTCCGTCATCGTAACGGGGTCACAGTCTACTCGACACCATCGACTTGCTATCAGTTTATGCCTTATGAGGATGACTTTAGCTATGATAAACAAGCACATGCCGGCTATCGCTGGTTGCAATTAGCCAACAATGGCAATCTTGCAAGCTGGGTCAAAAGACTAGATACTTGGTAGCCAGTTTTTAGTGGCATAATGAATAATAGTGACAGTGGACGTTGGTTAGTATAATAATGATAAAGAAAGTTATCATTATTAGGTTAATATTAGCGATTGATAACGTATGGCATCACATTGATGTTAGGTTTATCTATCCTATGATTGGCGTACCCCGTGGTGAAACGTTCTAAAAAGGACAAGTCGCAGGGCGATAGAGAGTTTTTGAAGTCTTGTCTTTTGCAACATCGTTTTGTTGAATTAATTTGGAAAAATAGGATACCCTTATGAGCACTTCAACGACGTCTCCAGCTGAAGTAAAATTTACCCCTTATGTTCCTGCCAAAGACGAAGAATATATGTCTGATGCGCAGCTTGAACATTTTAAAGCAATCTTACTGGACTGGAAAAACCAGCTAATCGGTGAGGCTGACCGCACTAAGACTTATATCCAAGACGAGTCGAGCGCCATGCCAGATATCAACGACAGAGCAACTCAAGAAGAAGAGTTCGCCTTAGCATTGCGTACTCGTGACCGTGAGCGTAAACTGATTCGCAAGATCGATAAGTCGATGGCTGATATTGAAAATGACGACTATGGATTCTGTGAGACTTGCGGAGTGGAGATTGGCCTACGCCGCTTGGAAGCGCGTCCAACCGCGACGCAATGTATCGATTGCAAAACCTTATCGGAGATGAAAGAGCGTCAAAACCAGGGTCAATAACACTCCCTTACTGATATCTATACCTTCTCAAAGCGAGCGCTCTTGATAGAGTCGCTCGCTTTATTTTGCCCGTCATTTGTCTCTACCTGTCATTTGCCTCTAATAGTACGCTACTGAAAATCAATATATTTTATCCGTCAGTTTAGTTATGCTATAGCCCTTCTCTCACTTTGGTAGTGCTTTATTTTGACAACGGTTACTCATCCTTCTTTATCATCAAGGCCTTATACAACAGATTTGCCCATAGGTCGTTTTGCCCCCTCTCCTACTGGTGAGTTACATTTAGGCTCTTTGACGACAGCGCTAGCCAGCTACTGTCATATCAAATCCTTGGGCGGAAAATGGCTACTGCGCATAGAAGATACGGATACTGAGCGCTGTGATCGGCAGTTCACCGAACAGATATTAATAGACCTAGAAACGCTTGGTCTATACTGGGATGGTGATATTATCCATCAATCTGAGCGCATCGACATCTATAACGACTACTTACAGACGGTGCTAGCCCCTTTAACTTATGGCTGCCAATGCTCACGTAAAAGCTTAGCCAGATATTGGGATAATAGAAAAAAGGTTAGTGGTTCATCCCCCAACCAGCAACGTTATCCGCGCTGCTGTATTAATGATGTCTTAGATAAAAAGGAGCATAAGCTACGCTTGCAGCTTCCAGATTATGCCATTGGTTTTATGGATGGTATTCAAGGGATGCAGTGGGATAATCCGCAACAGACTTTGGGCGATATGGTGGTCCGTCGGCAAGATGGCATGATTAATTATATTTTGGCCGCGAGTATCGATGATGGCTTACAAGGTATCACTCACATCATGCGCGGTCTAGATATTTTGCCAATGACTACCGCGCAAATCAGCTTATTACAAATGGCAGGCTTGCCGACTGTTAGCTACTGGTATCATTTGCCCCTGATCTGCCATACCAATGGACAAAAACTCTCTAAACAAAACCTAGCTCAGCCTATCGATACACGTGATCCAAGCGCACTTATCGCGCAAGCTCTCAAATTATTGCAACAACAGCCCGTTGATTTGGACACGCCAGAGCGTATGCTAAAACAAGCTATTGACCAATGGGACAATACCCCACTACAAAACAAACAGCAATTGGCTACTCTTTAAGCGCTAGCTGCTAATAATGACGACATTGGCTCTTCTCGATCTCAGGGCTCTCTTTATATATTTTAAGCAGCAGCGCGACCATCACTAAGCTAATCAGCATCGAGGAGCCGCCATAGCTAAAGAAAGGCATAGTTAGTCCTTTGGTCGGCATTGCCCCCATATTCATCGCGGCATTAATAATCGTCTGAGCAATAAAGATAATACCGATACCAAAAGCGGTATAACTCATGCGCATCTGCCGACGTTTGAGCGCGTTATAACTAATGCGCATAGCGCTACCGATGATCAAGGCTTCGAGCAGCAGTATCAACGTCACGCCGACAAACCCCAACTCCTCGCCAGTAATCGCCAATAAGAAGTCGGTATGCGCTTCTGGTAAGTGCGAAAGCTTCTGTACGCTCTCACCGTAACCGACTCCGGTAAACTGACCACGGCCAAAGGCGATCAAACTGCGCGCCAGCTGATAATCAGTATCTTGGATATCATCGAAAGGATCTAAGAACGACAAAGCTCGCGTCAATCGATATTGAACCAAAGTTACTGCCAATACCCCAAGTACACTCACCACCGCCCCTAACGCTATAAACTGCTTATAGGGCGCGCCGGCTATATAAAATATCGCAAATACCGTCCCGACGATGACTACTAGTGAGCCAAAGTCTGGCTGCAATAACAGTAAAAAAGTCAGCAGGCCAATCACTAGTGATATACGCAGAAAACCATCCCAACCATTACGCACCTCAAACGAGCGGCGCACCACAAAGTCAGCGACAAAGACAATAACAACTAGCTTGGCAAGCTCAGCAACCTGAAAATTAAAACCTCCTAAACTCAGCCAACGCTTGGAGCCATTAATTGGCGTACCAAATAACGTGATGACTAATAATAGCGCTGTCACCATCAATAAAAAGAACTGCGTACCCGTCTGGTACAACATCTTAAGTGGTACAAACTTATAAGGTAAAAACGCCAAAAATAAGCCAATGCACATATAGAGCAGTTGGTTGTTGAAAAAATAGAGCTCTGTCATCCCGCGACTGAGCGCAAAGGGTATAGAAGCAGAAGCAACCATCAGCAAACTTAGCACCATCATGCAGCCCACGCTAGCTATCAAAATAGCGCGAGCTGAAGGTAGGGACAACACGCCATCGCTACCGGTTTTGGCATAAGAGCTGGAGTTTGAGCGAGAAAAGAAGGAGAGCGCCATAATATTCAAATATACTAACAAACAAAAAGTACGGCGTTCAGCGAACACCACCATCAAAATCTAAAAAATAACTTATGCCAGTTTTATTATAAACTATAGAATAAATAACCAATAATATCCATCACTTATAAGAGTAAGAGACCATTTAGCTATCGGCAGTATCTGACGTCATGAGCTGCTGTACGAGCTGACTAAAACGCTCACCGCGCTCAGCATAACCACTGAACTGATCGAAGCTGGCACAAGCTGGCGATAACAGTACCGCTTGTACCTGCGATAAGCTACTATCCGTCACTTGCTGAACGCAAGTAAAAGCCTGATCTAACGTCTGGCATTGATGCAATCTGACATCATCGCTAAGCTCAGTATCGCGCAGGTGCTGCTCGATAAGTTTGGCATCTTCACCGATGATGAGGACTTGGCTGACATATTGATTGATAAGCGGCGTCAACTCACCAAACTGCTGGCCTTTTGCTTGACCGCCTAATATTAGTAGCAGCTTACCATCTTTTGGGGCATAAACGGCTCCTAGGCCTTCAACCGCTGCCATAGTCGAGCCAATATTAGTACCCTTTGAGTCATTGAAGTAGTCGATATCAGTCACTGAAGCTACAAACTGGCACCGATGATCAAGCCCCGTAAACTGCTGTAATGTGGCGAGCATACTCTCTAAAGGCAGTCCTGCCAGCTCCCCTAAAGCGAGCGCGGCTTGGGCATTGAGTAAGTTATGACGGCCCTTGACCGGTAGTTTATCAGCAGATAATAGACGCTCGGTACCGCGAGCCAAATAAATTTGCCCATCAGGATCAGTGATCAAACCATACTGGCCTTTATCAGGAGCATGAATGCCGACGCTAATACGAGGCAAGTTGTCTGCGACTAAAGGCCGAGTCAGCGCGTCTTCACGGTTGACGACTACTGACTTTGCGCCTTGAAAGATACGGTGCTTGGCCTGATGATAGCCGAGCATATCGCCATGACGGTCTAGATGATCCGGCGACATATTGAGTACAGTCGCTACTTGCGCGCCTAGGTTAGTAACGGTCTCTAACTGAAAGCTTGATAGCTCAAGAACCGCTAGCTCCATCTCTTTATTGGCTAATAGGTTTAACGCCGGCACGCCGATATTGCCGCCGACGCCTACTTGTACACCAGCATCACCTGCCATCTGTCCCACTAAGGTAGTAACGGTGCTTTTGGCATTGGAGCCGGTGATAGCGACTATCGGTGCACTACACGCTTCACAAAACAGCTGAATGTCACTGACGACAGGGATATTCGCTTGCCGTGCTTGCGCTACGGCCTCAGTTGCCAAAGAAATACCAGGACTGATGATAATACGCGCCGCCTGCAGCAATAACTCGCTATCAATCCCGCCAAATTGACGAATCTCAACCGCAGCTGGTAGCTGCTCAGCCAAGACTGGCGTAGAGTTATTATCAGTGACGGCAACTCGGTAGCCTTGCTCGGTAAGATAATGCGCTACTGATAATCCGGACTGCCCTAAGCCGACGACGACTTGTAGGCCACTGCCTTTATGAATCAATGTCGCTGGTGCCGCAGAGATCGACATATACTTTCCTTCTCTTAAACTATGGAGGCGCTCTGAAAACGTTGCTCAGTGATGAGAGCGGTCACGTCATTTTGAACGATAAGTATAAGCATGATAACGGTAACGTCGATATTTCGGTACTGCTTTTTTGCCACTTTGTGCTATTATGCCCATGTTTTTATCGCTACTGGCGAATGGCCATGTGCTATGTGTTAATAACTAAGGGCTAAATACTTAGCTTTTTATTAGTTTAGCATGTTGTCACTAGCGGCATACCTTTGCCTCTATTATCATTTTTGTCAAATGAGCGTTACCGTTTTGGTATCGTGCCAGTGAGCTGACAGTCTCATATATTAAGATTGAGCACCATCATTAAACCTTATTATACTTCTACTCGTTATTGGCTTTTGCTGCTGTGCAAGTGCCATACTGTTTGACAGACGCAGTCTGTTAAGCCACGCCTTAGCTCTCTTGTCAGTGACTATTATCAATAGATAATAGGCCCACGATCAGCGACTTCCTTTTTGTCTTTTATTGTATGCAGCTTACTTATGATATCTTTTGTTGATAACTTACGTGATGAGTGGTTTTCTAATGTTCGCGGCGATATCTTGTCAGGACTTGTCGTCGCCCTCGCTTTGATTCCAGAAGCCATCGCTTTCTCTATTATCGCCGGCGTGGATCCAAAAGTAGGTTTGTACGCCTCCTTTTGTATCGCTGTGGTCATAAGCTTCGTTGGCGGACGTCCAGGTATGATCTCAGCGGCCACCGGTGCGATGGCGTTAGTCATGGTCGATCTCGTCGCCGATCACGGGCTGCAATATCTGCTAGCAGCGACTTTGCTATGCGGCGGTATTCAGGTAGTGATGGGTATCTTAAAGCTTGGCAATCTCATGCGCTTTGTCTCGCGCTCAGTGGTGATAGGCTTTGTCAATGCGCTCGCGATTTTGATCTTCGCCGCCCAGCTCCCTGAGCTTAATCCGATGACGGAGCGGGTCGGTATGACCGTCTATATTATGACGGCGGTAGGCCTTGCGATCATTTATCTGTTTCCGCTCATTCCGAAGATTGGCCGCGTTATCCCTTCTCCGCTGATCTGTATCGTCGGTCTGACAGCGGTTGCGATGTATATGAACCTAGACATTCGTAATGTCGGTAGTATGGGTGATCTGCCTGACTCATTGCCGGTATTCTTATTGCCAGATATTCCGCTCAATCTTGAGACGCTACTTATCATCGCCCCCTACTCCATCGCTTTGGCTATCGTCGGTCTGCTTGAGTCGATGATGACCGCCACCATCGTTGATGAGCTTACCGATACGCCAAGTGATAAGAATAAAGAGTGCCGCGGTCAAGGTATCGCTAACGTCGTTTCTGGTTTTTTTGGTGGTATGGCGGGCTGTGCGATGATCGGTCAATCGATGATCAACGTAAAATCTGGTGGCCGTACTCGTTTATCGACTTTGATAGCGGGCGTGGTGCTACTGATTCTGGTGGTGTTCTTGAGCGAATGGGTCAGTCAAATCCCAATGGCAGCGCTCGTGGCAGTGATGATTATGGTCTCTATCGGTACCTTTAACTGGCAGTCTATTCGTGAGTTTAAAACGCACCCTATGTCATTTAACATTGTGATGCTAGCGACAGTATTGACGACCGTCATCACTCACAACCTTGCTTATGGCGTCGGGGTTGGCGTACTACTATCCGCCTTAGCCTTTGCCAATAAGATTGGCCAGTTCTTGACCATATATAGCGATTATGACGATAGTACCAATACGCGCTATTATTATGTGCAAGGGCAAGTGTTTTTTGCCTCGACCACGCAATTTCTGAACAGCTTCGATACCAAAGAGGCTTTAGATACCATTCATATCGATGTCAGCCAAGCGCACTTTTGGGATGTCAGCGCTGTCGATACGCTTGATAAGCTGGTCATGCGCTTGCAACGCGAGGGTATTGATGTCAAAGTAGTTGGACTAAACAATGCCAGTCGAACCCTGATTGACCGCTTCTCTATTCACGATCGCCGAGATATTGGCCTGTTAGATTAAGCAGCTTTATATACCTTGTAAGACTCACCTCTTATAAGGCTGATGCAACATAAGGTTTTGTGAGTCAATGAATGATTAGACAGCCGCAGCAGTTATTGAGCATGCAGGTGATGCCTTAATCCTAAACTGGGTGGCTGATTTTTATTATGAGAACGATGTGGCCATTTTATGAGTAATTTAAAACCAGATAGTGTCATTGCTTGTCTAGATTGTCCCGATCACGTGCAATCAGTATTGGACGCGAGTATGTGGGCCGCCAATCGCTTGCAAGCACCGATTGGCTTGCTCCACTCTGTGCCAAGCATGCAGCAAAAAACGGCGGTGAACTATTCTGGCTGCCTAAATATCAATGACGAGAGTCACCTGCTAGACCAATTCACTAGCCATGAGCATTTAAGCAACTTTGAGCTCAAGGCGCAAGGCAGACTGCTGCTACATCAAGCTAAGGCGTACTGCGATGAGCATCAATATAAGCGCCCTGTCTACACCTTACATCGCCACGAAAACCTCAGCGACAGTATCGACTACGTGGATGAAAAGTCGCAACTGATTGTCATCGGTCATAACGTGACTTGTAAAACTACCCTAAGTCAGCTCGTGCGACTGAGTCATTGCCCCATTTTGGTGACTCATGCACCATTTTTGACCCCTACTACCGCCCTCTTTGCTTTTGATAATTGCGTTACTACTCACCGGATGCTCGATTGGCTGTGCAAAACGCCTTTAGTGCGCGCTTTAACCATTCATATCGTCATGGTCGGTAAAAACAACAATGACAACTGTGATGCCCTGCGAGAAGCTTATGCGCGTCTCAAGCAAGCGGGAATTAATACCAAAAAAGCTCTGCTAGATTGCCGTGATGTCAGCGCTGCCCTTACTTATTATCAAAACGAGCATGATATTGGCATGCTAATGAGCGGCGCTTTCGGACAATCGCGTCTGCGCGAGATATTACAAGGCAGTGATACCAAAAAACTGCTCGTCAGTACCAAAACACCGTATCTGCTCTTTCCTAAGCTATAATCTGTTATAGCTGACTCTCCTATCTAGCTCGTCTGCTTATTCACATCCTATTATTTATACTCTGGGCACAATCTTCTGTTATACAGCGCTTACTGATTTTATGGGGTAAGCGCTATTTTATCTTCCGAAGACTTAGCTACAGCCCTCTGATACTCGCTATTGCCTGCTCTATATGATGTTTTGGTAACTCAGCTGGGTATCGTCTCCCCGAAGGCTTATAAGTTAGTTATAATAAAGCTCTTTTTAAGCCAGTGCTACATTGATAAATCGCCTGGTCGTATTGTGTAACCCTTTGTTTATAATGCGCTACAGCCGTTTAAGACCCCAAACCTACCTCCCCCTTGAGTGGGTTTGGCACAGTTCTTGAATGACTACTAGTAAGCGCAAAAGAGGAGTAATACAGCGAATACGTCCAGATAGCGTCCTCTTTGTAGCCTCACTCATGTAAGGATAACACTTATGAAGTTAATCACTGCGGTTCTAAAACCATTCAAGCTTGACGATGTACGTGAAGCGCTCTCTGACATCGGTGTCAAAGGTGTGACTGTCACTGAGGTCAAAGGTTTTGGACGTCAAAAAGGACACACTGAGCTGTATCGTGGTGCAGAATATGTGGTGGATTTTTTGCCAAAAGTAAAAGTAGAAGTCGCCGTCATCGATGAGATGGTCGAGCCAGCTATCGAAGCCATCACTCGTATCGCAAGCACTGGCAAGATTGGCGACGGCAAAATATTTGTCACCAGCTTAGAGCAAGTTATTCGTATTCGTACTGGCGAGACCGGTCCTAATGCGATCTAAAGTATAAAGCGGTAGTAGTAAAACCGTACTTGCCCACTACTGGTGCAAGCAACAGTAAAAGCCTTAATTATCGGCACGCCCGATAGCTGCATTGTCAATTCAAGGGGAATTTAAATGGAAAGTCAAATCTTTGAGCTCCAGTATGCGCTCGATACGTTTTATTTTTTGATCTGTGGGGCGCTGGTCATGTGGATGGCCGCCGGCTTCACTATGCTAGAGGCCGGATTGGTCAGATCAAAAAACACGGTCGAAATCTTAACTAAGAATGTCGCGCTATTTGCAACGGCGAGCATCATGTACATGGTATGCGGCTACGCTATTATGTATGGTGGCGATCTGTTCTTGAGCGGAATTGCAGGCGGCGATACCTTAGTAGAAGACGCACTAGCAGCCTCTGCCGAAAATGGCTTTGGTGGCGACTCTGTCTACTCTGCAGCCTCGGACTTTTTCTTTCAAGTTGTCTTTGTAGCAACCTGTATGTCCATCGTTTCAGGTGCCGTTGCTGAACGTATGAAGTTATGGGCTTTCCTATTATTTGCTGTTGTCATGACGGGCTTTATCTATCCATTAGAAGGCAGTTGGACTTGGGGCGGTAACGATGTCTTTGGACTGTTCAATCTAGGCGATATGGGTTTCTCTGATTTTGCAGGCTCTGGTATCGTACACATGGCGGGCGCTGCTGCTGCTCTAGCAGGTGTATTACTACTAGGACCCCGTAAAGGTAAATACGGTCCTAAAGGTGAGATACGTGCGATTCCTGGCGCCAATCTTCCACTAGCGGCACTTGGTACATTCATCCTATGGATGGGCTGGTTTGGCTTTAACGGTGGCTCAGTACTCAAACTTGGTGACATCGCTAGTGCCAACTCTGTTGCCATGGTCTTTTTGAATACCAATGCTGCTGCTGCTGGCGGTGCTGTGGGCGCTTTAATCATCGCACGTATTATCTTTGGCAAAGCCGATCTTACAATGCTACTCAATGGTGCCCTAGCCGGTCTGGTCGCTATTACTGCAGAGCCATCAACACCCTCTGCCCTACAAGCGACACTCTTTGGCGTTGTGGCTGGTGTCATCGTGGTGCTATCTATTTTGGCATTAGACAAAATCAAAATTGACGATCCTGTTGGTGCTATCTCGGTTCATGGTGTGGTCGGTCTATTTGGCTTACTCATTGTGCCAATTACGAACCCAGCATCTACCTTTATCGGTCAGATTGCAGGCGCTGCGACCATCTTTGCTTGGGTATTTGTTGCAAGCTTCATCGTTTGGGTCATCATCAAAGCTGTCATCGGTATCCGTATCTCTGAAGAGGAGGAATATGAAGGGGCAGATATTGCAGAATGTGGTATGGAAGCTTATCCTGAATTTGTCAGATAAGATCTAGCAGACAGGTTTAATCCTACTCGATGCGCTGATACTACTTTATGTAGTGTCAGCGTTTATTATTTTATTGGGTAACCTCCCCTTACTGACACAATAAAATGTAAAACATAAAAAATCCCGCAGTACCTTTCGGTAGTGCGGGATTTTATCTATTAAGTACAGATCTGATAAAAAACTACTTGATCGACTTATTTCTTTTTCCATGTTTGACTGCGTGAGAATGGCCCGATGTAACCTTTTAGTTTCAAAGAATTACCATTCAAGCTTGCTGTCATACGATAATCTTTACCTTTTTCTGGATCAGTAATCGTACCACCGCTATATTTACCACCGCCATCAGCTTTTAGACCAGAAATAATAGTCATACCGACGTGCTTTTTGCCTTTAGCTGAGTTGGTATCGATAAGCTTACCAGTCAATACGCCATTTGACTCAGTGATTTTGACTGTGCCTTTAGGCTTGCCGTCATCGTAAGTCTGCCAAGTGGTATTATGCAATGGGTCAGCGGCAAACGCCATAGTCGCCATACTAATACCAGCAGCTGCTAAAGCGGTTTTTGTAAATAATTTCATAGATCGACTCCCTTCAATGATTGTGCAATAAACTGCGTATATTGCGCTTGTCCTTAAAAAACCTCTACGACTAGAACTGTCTATATCCAAAGCTGCATATATCTATAGTAAGTAAAAAAGAAGTTCATTCTGTGAGCTATCTTTTCTATCTACCTAGATCGATAATGACGAAGAATCATCTTTATCGAAACAGTACAAGCGCTGTCTGATTACATTATAAGCAAAAAAAACGTTTTGCCTAGTAATTTTTCATAAAGATTTCTTTCTGTAATTCGTAACTATATCAAATAGTTACAAAAACGGATTATCAATATTATCATCTGACCAGTCATCATTTGATTTTGACACTTCATCCATTTTTGTGTATTGATCAGTTTTCTCAAACTGCGCCAATATCTTAGTAGTAAGCTCGTGTAGCTGCTTTGCTTGTGCAAATCCAGCTTTCGTTAAATACAAATCCAAATCACCGTAGATAATAATCTTATCTTGTTGGTTTTCGATAACCAATTCACCAATCTGCATACTTTGATGATTATTTGCAAAAGGTTCAATCATAAGCTACTCCAAGTATTAGTAATAATTCGCAATAAAAACCGTTGATAGACTTGTTTATTCAGCGATATCTTAGATTGTTATTTTTAGACTCTATAGCGTCTTTATGCTTGTAGCTGCGTCAATAGCCATTCCACTAAAGCTAAGACGAATATCAGCCATAGTGGCTCCTCGCTAGGCGCAGTAGGCGCGTCTATCTTCTCCCCCGCTTTTAGGGGTAAAGCCAAAGCTTGCCGCTTGACCGCGCTATCTAACACCGGTAGCACCTCGACTCCTATCTGCTCGCTAAGCTCATCAAGGCTAATCACCTCAATGCGTTCGGACTCATCGTTAGGCGCGTAGTAGACACCGGCTTGGTCGATAGCGGGTATATAAACCGCCTTAAAAAAATGACTCGGTACGAGCACTTGCCTATTTAGACGCTTGGTCTTTTTATTCGTAAAAGCGACCCCGGTTACGATATAAACTTCGCCGTATTGCTGCGTCAGATAGCGCGTCGCCGACTCGATGCTGCGCCAAATGTAGCGATTATTGCGCGGCGATTGCGGCGCGATATTAGCCAGACTGAAGCTGTCGTATTGCTGCGAGCGCGTGGCCATATCGGCATTGGGCGCTAGATGCCCTCTATCATAGCCTGAGCCTGAATAATCCTCCAATGACGCTCGAGCAGATTCTGGCAAACGGCTCTCTTCATGAAAGCTGTCTTCACGATCTATCGTTTTGGCTTGATTGAGACGCGCGCGAGTCAGATGTTCTGCAGACCATAACGGCGTACGCGTCACCCCTGAGTACATGACTGCAAAGCCATCCATACATAATGCTTGGGTGTTGGCGCTAAGCTTATCATTGATAAACTCCGGATAAACCCCGCCATAAAACGACTCATTACACTGGCTTAAGTCATCAGCATAGGCTGGCGCTATTGCGAGTAGCCCTACCGTTATCATCGCTGCTGCGCGAGCCATTATGCTATGTCTAACACGGCTTAACGCCCTACTATCTACTACTGCAAAACTCATCACGTTATTTTGTACCTTTCGCCGGTGTAATTACTGCTGCTGTCATCACAGATGCGCTATCCTAGCAGGCACTAATTAATAAAGAAAGATAAAGCGCAAACCGTGACAATAGCAATCGTATCCGTTATACTTAGCCGTCTAAAATTGGTGACGTGGGTGAGTGGCTGAAACCGCACGCCTGGAAAGTGTGTATACGTTCATAGCGTATCGAGGGTTCGAATCCCTCCGTCACCGCCATTTATTCCTATCAAGCACATCTCTTCTGTTTTCTATTCTACCCTTTAGAACCCTTCTAAAAATTTTCGGCCATAAAGCCGGTTATAAGGGCGCTTTGTCACGCTTATTTACGTACGCTTAGTCACGTTTAGACGGGATAGAGTTAGTTACGCTTAGGCGGTATAGAGTAAGTCCCTACCACGTGAGCGACCATATCCTCAGAGCCTTTGGAATAGAGCGACACTTCGCCTACGACTAGTGCGCGTCCGACTTTTATCAAGCTACACTCGGCGACGATACTCCTATCTGCTGAGGGTCGACGCAAGAAGTTAATCGTCAAGCTAGTGGTCACTGCCAAGGGTACGATACCGATTTTACCCAATATTGCAATATAAATCGCGATATCCGCGATACTCATTAGTACAGGACCAGAGACGGTGCCGCCAGGTCGTAGTTCGTCCGTGCCGACATCGAGTGACAAAGTGGCTTTGCTATCCCCTACGGACTCAATCTTATATCTAGAGTTTGGAGACTCTGATTGTATAAAAGCGATGATCTCTTCTTTGGTTGCTGACATCTCTCTTCCTTGAGATTAACTATTGTGGTGAAGGGTCTTAAGCCATCCTACTGTGCTTAACACTATCCGCTGTTCGAATATTGATTTATAAAATTCTTTATAGGCCTCTTTTAGATAGACAAGCCAATAAACCTAAGTGCGAAGCCTCACTCTCAGAACGATCTGCCGCTCAGCTTTGATATCTTGATGCAGGTATCAATCGGTATACGGATTTATCATCTACTAGCTGTTTAACGGCGTAAGGCGTGTCTTTTGCCTTTCATATCAGATATAGCGTGTGTTGGGTTAAGTTTATTGTAGCCATGATGTCATGAAAAACGTAGTGCTTTATGCTGAACCTATTGCATACCAGTCGTCAGCTAATGCACAAGACTATCTCTTTTATCTCTTTGTTGCTAACAAACTAGTTGATTTTGATAGTAAAATGACTAAAATATGGACGATTTACTTTATTTTATATACGCTAGAACGGAATAAGTATTCAGTAACAATGTACAATAAAAAACATTGTGTTTAATGAAAGTAAGATTATAAACTAAGGAGCAAGGCGTATCGCTATAACTATAACAACTCACGATATGCTAGAAGAGTCAATGAAGAAGACGCCTGCAGATACCCTTATCAGATTGGTATACGTGAGCACGATAAATACCAATGAGAGTTCTGTCTTTGAGCATATTCAAAAGCACTCAGAGAATTTTAATAAAAATAACCGTATTATGGGGTTTTTATGCAATGACGATGAGAGCTTTTTGCAATTTTTGGAAGGTAGTAAAAAAAGCATCTTCTCCCTTATGCAGCGGATTTTCCAAGACCCCAATCACAAGGACGTCGATGTGGTCCTCACCGAGAAGATAAGCGGTTATAGCTTCACTGACTGGCGTATGCACAGCCTTAATTTAGGCGATAGTAACTGGGCGAGATTTTCGAATCAAACTCGTATGAATGGCATTTCCCCCTTTAAGCCAAAGCACTGGCCGCACTGGTTTGTTGAGAGTTTTGTCGACTCTATGAAAAACTTGGACTACTCTGCCCTCGATAAGGAAGTTATTACTTTTGATAGTCTAGGCTATTCTGACGTCGAAAAGAAATTAGTCAGTAATAATGTTTTATTCTATATCTTTCTCAGCGTGTTGATCAGTGCTGCTACGATCGTTGTCTTGTTGCGATATAACGTAATCTCTTAAGCGCTCTTACTTTTATATTAGCTTCTGCTTTTTTGTTACTGCTGACCCTGCCTGACATATTTACAATCTTGTACTTATGCCACTTGCGCTTATACCAGACGGGGTGTTAATTTTTTAAACATTAACCACTCCGCGCCTGCCGTTTAAGCAGTTTTGCCTGCCGCTTTGCTTCCTTCGCACTTCCCTCAATCTCAACGGGCTTCAGGCCCTTTTTCTTTTGTTTGAGATAATTCAGATAATCTGGAATATGAGTTCTACCTAGATACTTATCCAAATACGGTAAAAACCCCGCGTAGTTGCCTTTGAATTTGGCATGATGAAAGTCGTGATAGACTGGCCCTTCATAGATGGGAAATAAATGCGCCGGATGCCATGGAATATCATATCATAGCCGATATGTCCGTCTGCGCCTTCAATTTGCCGTAGTATCACCCATAAATAGACCACGTAAATGTACGCGCCAAGCAAAATAGGCCCGACCAGAGTGAGCGTCGCGGTGAGTGCCAAGGTCGAATGTTCAACACGCCCTAACTATTTAGTCATCACTATAACGCTAGTAATGATAATCTTATAGCTATAGCGCGGCGAATAACGAATGTCAGACGCAGCTGCTATAAAACTCGTTTATAGTAGCTATTGGCGGTCGATATCGACTGCACATTAACGCAAAACAATAGCAAGGATGAATCATGAAAAATTTAGTAGTAGCAGGACTAGCAGGACTGAGTTTAAGCGCTTGTGTGACCATCAACGCGCCGATGCATGGCATGGGTGACGATAATGATAACGTCGTCACTCAGTACCCTATCGAGACCGCTTTTCTTAACATCTACACCCAGCCGCGTAGCGAAAGACTATACGCCAAAGTCGATGAGCAAACGATCGTCGCTGACATCAACGTCACTCCCAAAGGCGCTACGGTTTTTAATAATAAAAGCGTACAAGCGGCTGATATTGGCACGATTACTAAGCGCTTCGATCAAATCACTAATCAATCGGTCGCTACCAACTACTTCACGACAAATCCACTAGAGTTTCACGGTTTTACAGACACTAGTGGTAGATACTCGCTATCTAAGCAGACTGCACCCATTCCCAAGCTGGCAAGCATTGGCGACAGCAGTCAGCTGATCACTGAAAACGTCTATAGTGATAGCAGTATGCGCAAAAAAGTCGGCAGCTATAAACAAAGCTGGTCACTGACGCGCGAGAGTAAAACCCAAGCTTGGCTGTGTATAGAGACCTCAGAGAACCTACTGCTCAATAATGATGCTAATGGCAGCTCTACAGAGTGCTACAAAATCAACGCACAAGGCGATATCCTAGCGAGTAAAGTCGCGATTAGCCAACCTGTCGATATCGGTAGTCATAAAACCATCACCTTTACTAGTCGCTAGCCTATAGCCTATTATAAAATCAGAGCCCACTTAACCGGTGGGTTTTGTTTGCCAGTTTTACCCTACTATCACGAGTCAATACTTACTATGCGAAAGCCTTTATTAACGCTAACTCGTATTATTTTAACCGTGGCAGGCGCGGTGATTATTGTTGACTGCGCCGCGCTAATAGCGGTAGGCAAGATCAACTTCGGCACTACTGTCCCCTTGATGATTGGGCTGATATTTGTCGCGCATGGACTGTCGTGGCCACGCATACAAAGATTCATTAAGCGCAGGCCTTTACTTAAGCGTGGTTGGTACGCGCTATGGGGGTTATTCAGCGTTTGGTTAGTCAGCTTCGCGGTGTTTATCATCTCGCTACAGCAGCAAATTGAGCTCAGCCGTCAGCCGCTACCAGATCTCGCAGCGATTATCGTTTTGGGCTCAGGTACGGTCGATGGCAAACCTACCCCGACACTGGCGAGTCGTTTAGATAGCGCCGCGCCGATTATTATTGCTCAGCCAGCAGCCATCGCTATCACTAGTGGCGGCGTTGGCTTCGGGCGCGATCGTAGCGAGGCTGATATTATGGCCAGCTACTTAAATGAGGCGCACCAGATTGCACTAGATAGTGTATGGCAAGAAGACAAAAGCACCAGCACTGAGGAGAACTTGGCGAACTCAAAAGCACTCCTTGCCGCACAAGGAATCAGTATCAAAGCACCTATTGCTATCGTTACTAGCGATTTTCATACTATACGCTCAGCCGCTATTGCGCGCCATCAAGGCTATACCCAGCCCATTACCGTCGCCAGCCCCACACCTCTATCTATCCGCTATAACGCTTGGTTTCGCGAGTATTTTGCTTTTGTGAGCGGTTGGCTATTGGGCGAGTATTAGGATATAAAAAGTGGATACTTTAAACGTCCTATATTTAGTAGGGGCATTACTGATTTTCGCTAGCATTATGGCGAGCACCTTATCAGCGCGTTTAGGCGTACCTTTGTTGCTGCTATTCTTAATAGTGGGCATGCTCGCAGGTGAAGAAGGTCTGCTGGGTATTGAGTTCTCACAATACAATATTGCCAACTTTATCGGTCAAGCTGCCTTAGCCTGTATCTTGCTTGATGGCGGCCTGCGCACTTCCTTTCAGTCGTTTCGAGTCGGACTTAAACCGGCTGTCACTCTCGCTACTTGGGGCGTTTTTGCGACCGTTATGGTTTTGGGCTTATTTGTCACTTGGCTCGATCGCAGGCGATCCGATGTTCACTGAGGATCTGCCCATTATTCAAGCGGTGATCATCATGAGCGTAGTCATCGGCCTGTATCGGTTATGCACTTGGTTTATGATGAAGTATCAGCCTTTTGAATATCTATTAGAAGGAAAACCCGTTTATATCGTCGAAAATGGCCGCTTGGTACTAGAAAAAATAAAAGAAGGTAAAATGTCGCACGATGAGTTTTTCTCTGAGATGCGCCGACAAGGCGTTGAGCACTTACGGCAAGTGCGTATCGGTCTGTTAGAGGTCAATGGCAATTTCAGTCTCGTGCTCTATCCGCTCGATGATATCCGTTATGGTCTGCCGCTATTTCCTAAACCCTATCAAGCCGTGCAGCAAGTTCAGCCTGACTATCACTACGCTTGTATGTACTGCGGCAATGTCGCTTATTTGACGCAGGCGCATGAGCTTTGTAATCGCTATCATAACAAGAGTCGGCGCTGGGCGAAAGCCATTAATAATGAGATCGTCACTTAATCTATCAATAAAATATAACTCTAAAATGCTGACTCCCTTTAATAAAGTCTTATACATAGTAGCGTCGGCAGTATACTTTACACTATAGATACTTTCATTATAAATAAATTATGTTAACATATAATATAAATTTCCTTATAAAATAAGGAGCTTTTATGAAAAAGTTATTACTAAATGCCACTCTTGCACTCTCAAGCCTTACAGCGATTAGCGCTTGTGCCAATACGAATGCTAATAACACTATGCCTCATAACAATATGCAGCAAATGCAGCATAATAATGGTGGTCAGC
Source organism: Psychrobacter sp. TB20-MNA-CIBAN-0197 (assembly GCF_040309765.1). Classification (NCBI taxonomy): domain Bacteria; kingdom Pseudomonadati; phylum Pseudomonadota; class Gammaproteobacteria; order Moraxellales; family Moraxellaceae; genus Psychrobacter; species Psychrobacter sp. TB20-MNA-CIBAN-0197. The sequence continues at coordinate 24,552 of NZ_JBEOPC010000019.1, read as the reverse complement.
ATATGCACAGCGGCATGAACACTATGATGAGTAATATGATGGCTGAGCTAAATTTAAGCACCAATCAAAAAGCGCAAATTCAAGCGCTTAGACAGAATAATCGTGGTAATCATATGCAAAACCGTGAAGCCATGATGAATATATTAACCCCAGAACAACGCCAGAAACTTGCGACAATGCGCGCGCAGCATATGAAACAAGGCGGTCATATGATGAAACGAGGTCATATGAATCAAGATGGCCATATGATAAACAAAGGCCACATGAATCAAGAGGGTCATATGAACCAATGAGGCAAACGCTAGGCTTAATTAAAAAAGTCTAACTCTCAAAATCTAATCGAAGAAATCGCAGTCGCTCAAAAGCTGGCTGCGTTTTTTAATGCCTGTCTCAAATGTAGTATTGATAATGTTAAACACAAGTTAAACACAGTCTTTAGCTTACGTTTTGATATATTGAGCGGCATAAAATACGGTATAGTCGACTCTAAAGAGCTAAACAGACCTTAGCTTGATCAGACATATTCTCAAAACAGTGTCAAAACACCCGCTTATATGTCTCTATTTTATTTAGAATCGACTATAATAGGCTATAACGGCCGTTTTTTTAGAATATAAACCACAAATCTGGCTTCCGTGTTAAAGTTCGCCGCTGCCGCTTTTGCCATGAGCGCTCGCCGTTTATCTGGCTGGGCACGATAAGCATAAGGGGTCATGGTTAATAAATCCGCTAATGCTTGCTCAGACAAGCTCAGCTCAGTGCTGACTTTATGGGTCTCTAATAAATCAAAAAAAGGCGCAAGCTCAGTCAAAAACTTATCTGAGTTATGCTCACGTACTTCATCAAATAGCGCCTCGCGCACGCTAGCTAAATGGCTGATATCGGGCTTAGCTATCACTACATAGCCGCCCTGCTGCAAGACATCATTAAAAGCTGTAGGCAATATCGGGCTAAAAATACTACTGATACCCATCAAGCTATTATTACTTAGCGGAAGATGGGCGGCGCTTGTGACGATAGGATAAATAGTCGCTTTGCTGTCATCCAGCTTATCAGCCTCTAGCCATAAGCGCTTAGCCGCTTTGCTCGCTTTGGCCACTTCTAACACGGCAGGCTTGCTAATATCGGCGGCGATCAAGCGATCAATGCCCTTGGTTTGCGCAATGGCTTCAGTGTAATACCCCTCGCCGCAGCCAATATCTAACCACGTCACAGACTCTTTATTTTTTCTTGCGCCGTCTTGCGGCAAGATGCTTTGTATCTGCTCACAGAGCAGATCTTGTAACGGCTGATAATAATCGGCAGCCAAAAACCGCTTCCGAGCAAGGATAGAGTCGCTACTGTCGCCAGGCGCTTTGGACTTTTTTTGCTGTACAGGCAGTAAGTTGACATAGCCTTGCCGTGCTACATCAAAAGGATGGCAAGTGTTTTTAGCGTTTAAGCTGCCATCACAGCGCCAAGTATCAGCTGCTGGTACTAGCGGTGATTGGCAAATAGGACATATAAATAGCGACACCAGTCTCTTAACCTCTTCTAAATTTACTCAATAGTTTAACATCAGCATCTTAGCAAAAATCACTGCCGATAAGCGATAAAAAAGCCACTCTAAAATGATCTAGAGTGGCTTTTTGGCTGAGTAATCAGAAGTATTGAACCTAATCAAGCAAGCATTTAACGCAGTTTTAACGTCATCAACCCTAGCACCACGAGCACAATAGCAATAATCCAAAATCTGGCTACTACCTGTGTCTCTTTCCAGCCGATCTCTTCGAAATGATGATGCAGCGGCGCCATACGAAAGATGCGTTTTTTGCGTAGCTTATAAGAGCCAACTTGCAATATCACCGATATCGCTTCGGCGACAAATAAGCCGCCCATAATGGCAAAGGCAATCTCTTGGCGGGTCATCACCGCGATCGTACCGAGCATCGCGCCCAGTGCTAACGCGCCAACATCACCCATAAACACTTGCGCGGGATGAGCGTTGAACCACAAAAACCCGAGTCCTGCGCCGACCATCGCCCCGCAGACGATAATGACCTCTGAATTATAAGGTATATAAGGCACGTGTAAGTACTCTGAGAAGCGCACATCACCTGAGACATAAGCCATCGCGCCAAGGCCTGCAGCGACCAACACTACTGGCAGTATCGCCAGACCATCTAAACCGTCGGTTAAGTTAACCGCGTTAGAAGCACCGTTAATCACAAAGTAAGTAAAGATAATAAAGGCAATGCCAAACGGCACTGCAGAAAACGGAATGTACCAGTCCTTAAATACTGGCAGCAGCAGATCCTGCATCATTCGCGTCGTAGCAGTATCAGGTTGCAGGGTCGCAATATAGTATAAAGAGACCCCGACAAAGATAGCACCGACTGATAGCCAAAAGTACTTCTTACGCGCAATCAGCCCTTTAGGATCTTTGTATTTAATCTTCAACCAGTCGTCAGCCCAACCGACCGCGCCAAAGATAACCATCACCACGAGCAAAATCCAAACGTAAGGGTTATCTAAGCGCGCCCACAACAGACTCGCCACGCCAATAGAGGTGAGGATAAGCACCCCGCCCATCGTTGGCGTACCTGTCTTGGCCAAATGCGACTGCGGACCATCATCACGAATGGCCTGTCCATAGCGAAGAGTACGCAGATGACGAATCACCCGCCGGCCTAGGAGCAGACTAAACCCTAAAGCGGTAATGACCGCTAATAGTGCGCGCAGCGTCAAAGAGGATACCGCAGAAAACGGCGAATAATACTGGCTGAGCCATTCAAAAAACCAAACTAACACCGCTTACTCCTTGATTAGCGCATTGATGAGGGTTTCCATTTCCATAAAACGAGACCCTTTGAATAACACAGTGCAAGGATGTGCTTGCTGCGCTTGTAGATACTGCTGGAGATACTGTAATAATCTGTCTTTATCCTCAAAATCATGCGCGGTAATACCGCCGATCTCTTCGGCTCCGGCCACCGTATACCGAGCGTACTCCCCAACGCAAAGCAGTACATTAATGCCGATAGCAGCAATAGTACGGCCTAAGCTTTGATGCTCGCTAACTGCAGCGTCGCCTAGCTCACCGATATCGCCAAGTACCATAACTTGCGTACCGGTTTGCGCCGCTAAGACTTTGGCAGCGGCGCGTACAGCGTGCGGATTGGCATTATAAGTATCATCAATCAAGCGATGATTGCCTAGTATTTGACTGTTGAGACGGCCTTTGGCTGGACGGGCGTTTTCTAAACCGATGACAATATCTTCAACATCGATCGCTAACGCATAAGCGCAAGCCGCTGCCGCTAGCGCGTTATTGACATTATGCTCACCGGCGAGCGGCAGACAGATATCTTTTACCTGCGTGCCGATATGTAATTTAAACTCGCTGCGCTCAGGCTCAACGTCTAAGTGGCTCGCACTGACGTCGGTATTGCCAAAACCGATTACTTTTGCGGTGTTTTTTTCAGCAGTACGGCGCAGCTGATTGGTGAAGTCATCTTTGTCCGGCACAATCGCAAACTGGTTATCTGTCAAGGTGTGGTAAATCTCAGATTTGGTTTGGCAGATACCTTCACGGCTACCAAACTCGCCTAAATGCGCCGTACCGATATTGAGAATACAGGCCACATCAGGACGGACAATCTCAGTGGTATAAGCGATCTCGCCGATATGATTGGCGCCCAATTCTAATACGGCGTAACGATGATGATCAGACAGCTCAAGCAGCATCATGGGTACGCCTAAATCATTATTGAGATTACCACGGGTGATCAATGTGGGCGCTAGGCGACCAAAGATACTACCGAGCATCTCTTTACAGGTCGTCTTACCACTGGAGCCGGTAATGGCAATAACGGTTAGATTGGGATGCTGCTGACGACGATACGCAGCGAGCTGACCCAAAGCCAGACGGGTGTCATCAACGACTAACTGCGCAATGCTTGTTGAGATAGGACGCGAGACGATAGCAGCGATAGCGCCTTTAGAGGCCGCAACGTTAATATAATCATGTCCATCAAAATTATCACCACTCAAAGCTAAGAATATATCCCCTGCTTGGATGGTACGCGTATCTGTAGTGATACGATTGCTCGTCACCTCCAGCTCGGTACTGTCTTGGCTCTCCTGCGCTGGTTGCCAATGTCCACTAAGCGCTGCTGTCGCTGCCAGCAAGTTATCTGCTTGCCAGACATACAGTCCTTGCGACTGAATAGTATTATGGTGGTCAGCTGTCATAGTGAATACCTTGTATATTAATAATTAACGACTACTTTTATAGATGTTTGACTGAGACTTAGTAGCTCATAGTCTGTGTTTATGTTTCAAGAAAGCTTGTGCTCTAGATGATTTAGACTAGGCAAGCTTTGCTTGTTTGAGTGCTTGCTGCAAGATAACACTGTCATCGAAGTCATAACGCACGCCTTTGATTTCCTGATAAGTCTCATGGCCTTTGCCGGCGATCACGACGATATCATTGGCCGCTGCATTTTTGACGGCGTGCTCTATCGCCTTTTGCCGCGCAGGCTCGATATAAATGCGCTCATATTGCTCGTCCGTCATGCCGGCTTGCATATCTTGTAAGATGATATTGGGGTCTTCGCTACGCGGATTATCGGCGGTCAATATGACCCGATCAGCGCCAGCTAGCCCCGCTTGCGCCATAATAGGGCGCTTGCCAGCATCACGATCGCCGCCGCAGCCAAACACTGCCCAAAGCTGACCTTCACAGTGCGCTTTAAGGCTTGTCAATACTTGACTGAGCGCGTCCGGCGTATGTGCATAATCGACGATAAAGCAGCCATTATTTGAAGCCACGCGCTGCATGCGTCCGACAGCGCCGTGCAGCTTAGGCACCAAGTCGCTGATGCGCTCAATATCTACCCCGAGCGCCACCGCCGCTGCAATAGCCGCCAATAGATTGGCAACATTGAAGCGCCCTAATAGTGGACTGACCATCTCAATATTACCAAATTCGCTCTGCATAGCTATCGTCACGCCTTGCAAGCTTGGCTCAATACTAGCGGCGCTAAAGGTGGCATTCATAGATGGGTCTAGACTATAAGTCCAAACTTTAAGCCCACTCGCTTGCGCGGTATCGAGCATAGTTTGCGTATGCTCATCATCGATATTGATAATGGCATGAGTCAGACTAGGGAAATGCTGTTTATCAAGAAGCTTCGCTTTGGCCGCCACATACTCATCCATATCGGCATGATAATCTAAATGATCACGCGACAGATTGGTATAAATAGCAACTTTAATCGGCACGCCTTGCAGACGCTGCTGGTCAAGACCGTGCGAGCTGGCCTCTAGCGCTAAGCGCTCGACTTGCTGCGCGCCCATATGCTGCAAAAACTGCTGCACCGCTAGCGCATCGCCAGTGGTATGGCTGGCTTGTACCAACGCCTCTAATTTACCATTACCTGCTGTGCCCATCACCGCGCTACTCATGCCCGCTAACTGCGTAAGCTGGGCGACCAGTTGGCTGATCGTGGTCTTGCCATTGGTACCAGTGACCGCAGCGACTGTTGGCAAGACTACCGGCTGCGCATATTGCAGCCGCAGCTGCACTAAGTCACCAAGAAAATCGCGGATATTAGGTACATAAACTACAGGACAAGGCAGATTCGTTAGTGGCTGCTCAGCCGCTAATTTATTATCATTCAGCTGAATATTAGCATCGGCTGGCGCGTTAGCTTCGCTAAGCAGGGCTTCGGGATCTAGCTCAGATAAGATAAAAGCCGCGCTCTTTGCTGCTTGTTGCAAATAACGACGGCTCTGCTGACAGTTTGGTGTTTGGCTCTTTAAAAGGATAAAAGCATCGTTTTCGCTCACTTGCCGACTATCTAAACGCAATTGCGCAAAAGCAATATCCAGCACAGCATTCAAATCGGTAATGGCCGCTAATTGTTGTGCTAGACGCTCACGTGCCAAAGTACTGCTGACGTCTCTGTTTTCTAGTAGCTGCTGCAAGGTCACGGTACTGCTTTGGTCATTATTGCTTTGGTCATTATTGCTTTGGTCAGTACTGCTTTGATCACTGTTAACTTGATAAGCGTCGGTCATGAAAAATCCTAGAGCTTTAAAATAAAATAAAGTGAATGCTTAGCCTCAAGCTTGCTACTGCTCTTGCGTTTGTAGTGGCTTATCAAGTGGCACATTATACAGGCGTAGCGCCTCTTTCATTACGTTATGAAAGACGGGAGCGGCAGTTAGTCCAGCATAATGCAGCCCGCGCGGATCTTCTAATAAGATAACGCCGACTAGCCTTGGGTTGGACGCAGGCGCCATACCGGCGAAGATATTACGATACTGATCGGTATAGTAGCCGCCATCTGGGTTGATACGGCGCGAGGTACCGGTCTTGCCAGCGACGCGGTAGCCATCGATGTTCGCCGCTTTTGCGGTACCACCGGGCAGCGTTACTGACTCAAGCATCTCGACGATGGCCATCGCCTGATCATGCTCCATGATGCGCTTACTAGGCAGCGGTTTGTTGGTCTTAGTCAAGGTTAAAGGATGCATGACCCCGCCTGCCGCTAATGCCGCATAAGCTTGCGCGACTTGCGCAAGTGTCGCTTCCATACCATAGCCATAACTGACCGTAGCACGGCGCGCGGTTTCTTTTTCTTTAGGTGTAGTGACATTACCACTACCCTCGCCTGGGAACTGTAGCGGGGTCTTAGCGCCAAAACCAAATTTCTTTTGCATACTAGTGATACCATCAGGCGGCAGTGCTAAGGCGATTTTCGTTGACGCAACGTTACTTGATTTTTGTAATAAAGTGGCAAGGTTAATCACCCCCAAATTGTTATGATCACGAATCGTATAGCCGCGAACGCGTATTGAGCCTGGGTTGGTATCAATCATTGAGTTGGCGGTGTATTTTTTTGAATCAAGCGCCGCTGCCACTGTGAAAGGTTTCATCACTGAGCCTGGCTCAAAGGTATCTAGTAGCGCCCGATTGCGCTGGTTTTCACCGGTCATCTCATTGAGATTATTGGAGTTAAAAGAAGGCCAAGTCGACAAGGCTAATACCTCACCGTTTTGCACGTCTACTATCATACCCGTCGACCAACGCGCCTGCTGCAAACGTCCAGCTTTCTCTAATTCTTTATAAAGCAGGTACTGCAAGCGCGAATCAATAGTCAAAGCCACATCTTTGCCTGCGACTTCTGGCTTTAATTGCTTAATCTCTTTGAGACTATTTTGCTTGGCATCTTTTAGCACTAAGACCTTACCGTCCTCTCCTGCTAGCGCTTGCTCGTATTGACGCTCGATACCCGCGCGGCCCTCATAGCCGCCGTCAGGATCATTGGCGTTTTGACCCATAAAGCCAAGTAGCTGCGCGTTGGGCTGCGGCTGAGGATAATAGCGCTGAAAGAAGTTTTTCTCATAGACGCCTGGGAAGTCAAGCGAGCTGACGCTTTGAGCGATCTCTGGAGTGACTTTATTGAGTAATGGCAGGTAGTGTGAACCTGGGCCTGAAGGCAGAGCCGCTTTAACCGCCTCATCATCGGTGACATCGACGCTCTTATCGATAGCGGCGGCCTTTTCAAGCTCAGCTACCGGAATATTAGCCGCGGCTGCCAATACCGTCAGATCCATATTATCCAAGCGCTTTTGCATCCGCGCTCGTAGTACTGGTTGACTGGGGTTTTCAATGATGACTCGGTTGAGCTCATAGTACTCGCGCGCATAGTCGTGCGGACTAAAGGAGACAGTCGCGAGTGGTGCACTGACCGCTAAAGGTAAATTATTGCGGTCGGTAATCATGCCGCGATAGGATTTTTGTGTGCGCTCGCTGGTGATTAGCTCATTACCTTTATCTTGATAAAACTGGGCGTTGGCAACTTGAATATAATAGGCACGGCCTATCAATAGCACCAACACCGTTAGGGCGATGGCCCATACCATCCGAAAGCGGTTTTTGTCATATTCAAAGCCGCCGCGCGAAGACGCACCTGAGGCCTTACTCATAATGGTGCGTTTCGATTTACGGTTCTTTACGCTAGTGTAAGCGCCTTGCGCGTCGCTCTTTTTCTTACGGGAGAATATTTTTTTACCCGCACTAGGAGCGTTACCTTTAGCTTTTTGCTGCGCTTTTGCTTTATTGGCCGGGCGCAGTGGTTTTATTACTTTACCGCTAGCTGATTTTTTATCGGTTGATGACTTTTTGCTACTCATTGTCCATCCCCTCTAGAGTCTGCAGCGGACGGGCTTTCTGGGCTAAGATCAGTATTGGCAACATCAGTACTACTATTATCAGTATCAGCGCGAGCAAAAGAGTCGCCTGCTATCACCGGAGCGCCCGGCTGAATAATGAGCTTGTCTTTTAGCGTCGGCGAGTACATGCCTAGTTCTGCAACTGCGCGGCTAGCAATCTGCGGTGTGGCACTAAAGGTTTGCTGCTCAATGAGCAAGCGTTGATGCTCTACTTGCAATTTGCGCTGTTGTTTTTTCATATCTTGCAAAGTTTTATAGTCCTGATGGTATTGTTGCACTGCCTCAGCTGTTTTGATACCACTCCAGACAATACCCGCCGCAAGCAGTAATAGCACCATTACATAGATATTTATTACACTAAAACGCTGTGCAAACATTTCGCCCACATCGCTATGAGTTGGGCTTGCTACGCGGCCAGATTTAGGTTTGCCAGATATTGCCATGACGATCTCAAAAAGGTGGACTTAAAGATAAATAAAAACGAACAGCTATTTTTTAGTACAACTCAATAGTAACTAGCAGGTTAGTTTAACTGCCATTACTTACGGCTTTTTAACGGTTACGTATCCGTTGCCACATTATACTAAGCAACGATGGCTGAAAACCTTATGTTTTTGCAATTTTGTATTTTTACTATAAAGAGATTTTCAGTTTTAACTAACTATTTGATCACCGTAAAACCTTATAGTGATTCAACGCTCAATCAAATTGGTGCTCATAAGCGATATCAGTACGAGTCGCCGCACGTAGCCAAGCACTACGCGAGCGCGGGTTTTGAGCGATCTCAGATTTGCTTGGGCCGATACGCTTAGGTTTATTAAAGTAACGCGGACGCTTAGGCGGCATCGGCAGGTTTTCGTCCTCAGGATACTGCCCCTTACTATGGCGCTGCAAAAACTGCTTAATGCGGCGATCCTCTAATGAGTGAAAGCTGATCACCGACAGCTGACCACCCGTCTTTAATACCCTAAGGCTCTGCGTCAAAAAGCTATCAACATCGCCAAGCTCATTATTGATAAAGATGCGCATCGCCTGAAAGCTCTGCGTCGCCGGATGTTTACCGCGTTGCCAGTTCGGATGCGCCTCTTTGATGACCTCCGCCAGCGCAAGCGTCGACTCATAGCTGTCCATCTGCTTGATTGCACGCGCAATACGGCGGCTGTGGCGCTCCTCACCAAACTCGTATAACACGTTGGCCAAAGTCTCATCATCGACTTGCGCAAGCCAATCAGCAACCGGCTGACCACGGCTGGTATCCATACGCATATCGACAGCGCCATCACGCATAAAACTAAAGCCGCGGCTACCATCATCTATCTGCGGCGAGGAGATACCTAGATCTGCCATGAGCCCATCAACTTGACTAATACCAAGCGCAGCTAAGCTATCTGTCAAAGTGGCAAAGCTATCATGCACAACGGTTACGCGGTTATCTGTAGCTGCCAATTCATTAGCCACAGCAATCGCTGTCGGATCTTTATCGAAGACAATGAGCTTGGCATCGTCAGCCAATTGCGAGAGTAGCAGGCGGCTATGACCACCGCGCCCAAAAGTCGCATCGACATAGATGCCGCGCGCTTGTAGACTGTTGTCGCTACTGGCTTTCGGCAGTGATTTGACACCAAGTACCGCCGCGACCGCTTCTTCTAGCAGCACCGCTTGATGACTAAACTCTGATTCATTAGCAGTAGCAGACTGCGTTGCTGCTTGGGCAGCTAATTTTGGACTGGGCTTTGGCTTCGATAATGACACAAATAACTCAATAGATGACGACCCTATGGGCCAATAATGTTGTAAAAAAACAGGATAAAAATAAACAAGTTATGCCTCGCTAGCGTTATTATCGCAAGGATACACAGCGAGTCAAGCACCAACTGGGCTTTTCGCCAAAAATATCTTGGCTGTCTGTTATAATAGCGCTCTATTTTACGCTATTTTTTGCGGTTAGTTATAACCGTCTTCACTCCATTTCTAAAGCAATAAGCAATTTTTTTAACTGATCATTCTATGTAAGGCGACCTGATGCAAACCACTTCACATACTTCACACACTTTACACCATCTAGCCCCTGCCACTCGTCCTGTGCGTACTCGTATTGCGCCCTCCCCTACTGGCTTTCCGCACGTCGGCACCGCTTATATTGCGCTGTTTAATTTAGCCTTTGCCAAGGCGCATGGCGGCGAGTTTATCCTGCGTATCGAAGATACCGATCAGGCGCGCTCCACTGAGGCCTCCGAGCAGATGATCTTGGATGCGCTACGTTGGGTGGGACTGGACTGGGCGGAAGGTCCTGATGTCGGCGGACCCCATGCGCCTTATCGTCAAAGCGAGCGCGCGGATATTTATAAAGAACACGCGCAAAAGCTGCTCGATAATGATCACGCGTTTCGCTGCTTTTGTACGCCTGAGGAGCTAGATGCGATGCGAGCTGAGCAAATGGCGCGCGGTGAGACGCCGCGCTATGACGGTCGTTATGCTGACCTGCCGCGCGCAGAGTCGGACAAGCTTGCCGAATCGGGTAAGCCGTTTGTGATCCGTATGCGTGTGCCTACCGAAGGCGTTTGTCGGGTCGAAGACATGCTACGCGGTACCGTTGAGATTCCGTGGGAGCAAGTCGATATGCAAGTGCTGCTCAAGACCGATGGCCTGCCGACGTATCATTTAGCCAACGTCGTCGATGACCACTTGATGCAGATCAGTCATGTCATGCGTGGCGAGGAATGGCTGAACTCTGCGCCTAAGCATCAACTGCTCTATGACTATTTTGGTTGGGAGATGCCAGTACTGTGTCACATGCCGCTGCTACGTAACCCGGACAAATCCAAGCTGTCTAAGCGCAAGAACCCAACCTCTATTACTTATTATCGTGATGCTGGCGTGCTGCCAGAGGCGCTGCTCAACTACTTAGGCCGTATGGGCTACTCGATGCCGAATGATGAAGAGAAGTTCACGCTTGATGAGATGATAGCCAGCTTCGATATCCAGCGCGTCTCTTTGGGCGGCCCTATCTTCGATATCGAAAAGCTCAATTGGCTGAACAGCGAATGGCTACGCGAGCTCACGCCTGAAGAACTAAAAACCAAAATCCTCGATTGGGCGAATAACAGCGATAAGCTTACGGCAATGGCAGCCGCCATTCAGCCGCGTATCGAGCTGCTCTCTGACGCGGTCAATTGGGGTGGTTTTTATTTCCAAAACCTACCTGAGATTACCAGCGACGACTTTGAGCACAAAAATCTCACGCCTGAGCAAATCATGGAGATTCTCCAATTAACACTATGGCAGCTTGAGTCATTACCTGAATGGTCAGAAGATAGTATTTATGCCACTATCAAAGGCTTATCTGCTGCGCTCGATATTAAGATGCGCGACTTTATTGCGCCTTTCTTTATCGCTATCGCTGGTAGCTCCTCCTCCACACCAGTGATGAACTCGATGTGGATCATCGGCGCGGATATGACCTTAAACCGCTTGCGCCACGCGGTTGAGGTGCTTGGCGGATTAGGTAAAAAGAAACTCAAAAAGCTTGAGAAAAAAGCGGCGGATCTACCGGACTTTTTGGCTGCTGATAGCGAGTAGTTTATTTAAGTATTATTTTTTTGGTAGGGTGCGCCTCGCGCACCTGTCAGCTATTTTTTAGTATATTTGCTATTTTTCAAAAATAGTTATTGACAGCACGACATAACTTACCTAAAATACGCTCACTCTTAACGAGGGGCTATAGCTCAGTTGGTAGAGCACTTGCATGGCATGCAAGGGGTCAACGGTTCGACTCCGTTTAGCTCCACCATACTTTTATCGTCAAAAGCTATTTTTAGATAAAACAGCTTTTAGATAACACAGTTAAGAAGCAGTATCAGCACCTAGGCAAGGCTTGTTTCTATAAAATAAGCGCTCTGATATTGTGCAGTACCGTTGTAGCCCTATTGAAAGATAGCCGCTGTGACACTCTATGCGTCCCCATCGTCTAGAGGCCTAGGACACCGCCCTTTCACGGCGGTAACGGGGGTTCGAATCCCCCTGGGGACGCCACTATTTGGCGTCATTTATTAGCGCTTTTGCTGTATAGCATCTGATAAGACTAATAGATACACTACGAAAAGCTCAGTCATCTTTGATGACTGAGCTTTTTTTATGTCTTCATTTTATATAGTTTGATGTATCTCTTAACTGATCCAAAAGCGGTTCATTCGCTATAACTAATCTATATATCTATATATATCAATAATCTACCATAGGAAATTGAGTATAAAACTCACGCAGTATCAACACAACTTTACACTTGCTCGATTCTTTCACATTGCTTAACACTCCTATACACGATGGCTTTGTTTTTATACTTAACTGTATTATTAATGCTGAAGAAGTTGCTCGTAAAGCGGCTCTATACAGTGGTCTATTTTGGTTAATCAGTGCGATCTTAACTTTCGTAGCTGCTATAGCAGGTGCAAAAAGCGCGGCTACTAGCCATCGCTTAGATCGTCCTATCGTCACTTATGGTGATAATGTACGATAAACTAGACTTATCATAAATTTGATTGGTTAAAACAAAGAAAAGCTCAATCCTTAATTTATTAGGATTGAGCTTTTTTGTGCGTCAAGCTTTTTGTATAGCGCTATCAATGCTCTACATCTAATGACGGCGAGGACTTCGTAAAGCTGGCCAAAGATAAGTTCAGTGATAAATAAGTGCCGATAAGTATCACCGCTGACCCTATAATGGCAGCCGTATCCAAAGCTTCACCTAGTAAGATATAACCAAAGATAATGGCAAATATCGGAATCACGAGCGTAATACTGGTCGCCCGCATCGGTCCGATACTCTTGATTAGCTCATTGATAAAGATAAAAGCGATAGCTGTTGAGAATACACCGATACACACCACTGATACCCAAGCCTTAACGCTGATAGTCTGACCATACGGGAACTCATAAATCGCCACCGGCAGCATTACCACACTAGCAATCAGCATCGCGCCAATAGTGATAGCAACAGGCGAGGTGTCTTGCAAATAATTTTTGGTGACGTTTGCCCCTACTGCATAACCGACACAGCCGAGTAATGCATAGCCCATTGGCAATAGCCCTGAGCTTAAGTCCGTAACCGCGCCGCCAAATAAGCTCTCGCTCATCAGGATAATCACCCCAGCTATACCGATAAATAAGCCAAGCGTTTGCTTTTTTGACAGCTTATCATTGAAAAAGGTGCTAGCGATAAAGCCGCTCATCATCGGTACCGCAGCATTGAGCACCGCGAGCACTCCAGCATTCACGGCTTGAGCGGCATAAGAGAATAAAACAAACGGTATCGCTGTAGAGACTAGTCCCACTACCGTCAGTAGTTTCCAGTGCTGCCGAACCGCAGCTAAATGAGAAGGATTGAACATCACAAAAGCCAGCATCGTGATACCGGCAAATATGACGCGCAAGCTAGCAAACGACATTGAGCCAAACTCAGGCACGCCGACTCTATAAAATATAAAGGATAGCGACCACATAAAGGATAAGCTAATAAAAATAATAAGATCGCGTCTACTCATGAGGTACTCAGCTTAGCGGTTGTCTGATAGGATAGGTTGAAAATACTGTTAAAGAAAAGTTAAAGCAATAAAAAGTGTTGATGATAACTTTTTAGACGTATAAAAGGGGGTTTATCTGTGGGTTTAGCGTCAGTATTTGCTATTGTTCTGGTGCAGATGCCACTGTCTTTGCTGTTAATAGCTGACCTCATCAAAAAAATAATAAGCTCAAATAATAAAATAAAAGGCGTATCGCTATGTTTGGTATCGAGAACTATCTAGGTTTTGTCATGGCAGCGATTTTATTAAACCTTACCCCAGGCACTGATACCATGTATATCATCACACGCAGTGTCTCACAAGGGAACAAAGCGGGTTTATACTCAGTGTTAGGTATTGTCACCGGAATACTAGTACACACCGTATTAGCAGCGCTAGGGTTGTCGATTATCTTAGCCAACTCGCCATTAGCCTTTACCCTTGTTAAATATATTGGGGCCATCTACTTATGCTACTTAGGGGTCAAGATGCTCACGCAAAAATCAGACTCTGTCATAGCAAAAGGCTTACCTACTAATGATAAGGCCGCGTCAGCAAAGCGACTTAATTACGGCAAAATATATAAGCAAGGCGTCTTAACCAATACCTTTAACCCAAAAGTCGCGCTATTCTTCCTTGCCTTTTTTCCGCAGTTTATCGATTCAAGCTACGCGCATAGCACGCTATCATTCTTGGTATTAGGTCTTACCTTTGCCGTAACCGGCTTAGTGTGGTGCTTATGCTTGGCACTACTGGCGTCAAGATTTAGTAAAAAGCTACGCGAAAACCCAGCGATTGAGACTATCCTGAATAAGATCAGCGGTGCGGTGTTTATTGGGCTGGGGATTAAGTTGCTTACTGAGAAGGGCTAAGGGTGCTTAGCATGTGAGTTGGGCTTTTTGAGTTCTCGTAGAGAATGATGTAAAGGCGTTTTATCCCAGTTAATAGTTATTAATTAGGCGGGTTACGCTTGGACTAACCTACCCCTACAAATCCCTCTTCATATCGAAAATCATCTCGAAGAAATAAGTCTGGTGTAGGGTGCGCCATGCGCACCATGATATATAGACCTACTTAAACCACGATAAATCTCAGCAAGAACACGATATCACCGCTAGCCCTGAGCGAGGAAATAACAAAGCACTGCTTTGTCCGAGTGCAAGAGAATTTGCATTCTTGCAAATTCTAGCAGCGGATAGTAGCGAAAAGCAGGATCAGCACCCCAACCACAAAACGACTGATCATACCGTAATTAAAAAGCAAGCAGACACAAAAAAGCCCACTCATTGCGAATGGGCTTTGTATTATATAAACTCTAATCAACCATTACGCAGCGTTTTTACTGTCACTTGCGAGCTGACGCAATACATAGTGCAGTACGCCGCCATGACGCACATATTCGCGCTCTTTTGGTGTCTGCAGGCCGACATTGACCTCAAAGGTTTCAGTCGAGCCATCGGCACGGGTGGCAGTGACTTGAGCGGTTTTGCTCTCGCCATTGTTTAGGCCAGTGATGCTGAGCACTTCAGAGCCATCGAGCTTGTAGGTTTGAGCGTCTTCGCCATCTTTGAAAGTCAATGGCAGCACACCCATACCAACTAGGTTTGAACGGTGAATACGCTCAAATGAAGTGGTGAGTACCGCTTTTACGCCAAGCAGAATGGTACCCTTCGCTGCCCAGTCACGGCTAGAGCCTGAGCCATACTCCGCCCCGCCGAGGACGACGAGTGGACGTTTATCTTCTTTATACTTCATCGCTGCATCATAGATGGCCATTTCTTCGCCATCTTGTAGCGTCGACTTGTCATCTTTGAAGTAATAGGTATAACCGCCTTCTTTGCCGCACATCATTTGGTTTTTGATACGGATATTGGCAAAGGTACCACGAGTCATGACTGCATCATTACCACGGCGTGAGCCATAACTGTTGAAGTCCGCTTCCATGACGCCGCGCTCTTGCAGGTACTTACCTGCTGGTGAATTTGGATCAATATTGCCCGCAGGTGAGATATGGTCGGTGGTGATTGAGTCACCAAACAGACCTAAGATACGCGCACCTTCGATATCAGGGATACCCTCTGGCTCCATGGTCATACCATCGAAGAACGGTGGATTTTTGATGTACGTTGAGCCTTCATCCCATGGATATAGCTGACTATCGGCTGAGCTAATCGCGTTCCATTCTTTACTACCATCGAACACTTCACCATAGTTTTTACGGAACATATCAGCATCGATATTATTGGCAATCAGCTCGTTGATTTCATCTGACGTTGGCCAAATGTCTTTTAGATAGACATCATTGCCGTCTTGATCTTGACCGAGCGGATGGGTGGTTAAATCAATATCGACTGTACCTGCTAAGGCATAAGCGACAACCAATGGCGGCGATGCTAGGTAGCTGGCCTTGACGTGTGAGTGAATACGACCTTCAAAGTTACGGTTACCAGAGAGCACCGCTGAGGCGACTAAGTCGTTTTCTTCGATACCTTGTTCGATACTTTCAAGCAATGGTCCTGAGTTACCGATACAAGTGGTACAACCATAACCGACCAAATAAAAGCCTGTTTTTTCTAGCTCATCCATCAGTTTGGTTTTTTCTAAATAATCCGTCACCACTTTTGAGCCAGGTGCCAATGAGGTTTTGACCCAAGGTTTGGCTTTAAGGCCTTTTGCCGCCGCTTTTTTGGCGACCAGTCCAGCACCGAGCATGACCGCTGGGTTTGAGGTGTTGGTACAAGAGGTAATCGCAGCAATCACCACCGCGCCGTCACGTAACTTATACTTCTCATCGTTAATGTCAACGATACTACAAAAGTTACCATCCTCATCGCAGTTTTTCGGCTTAGCTGCTAGATTTTTGGCTTGCTCTTGCTCACCGCCTTCTTGATCAAAGCGTACCTTGCCTTCAACTTCTGCCTTGCGGTCTTTGGTCATCTTCTCAAGCGTTTCGCCGAATTTTTCGTGCATATCAGACAGGTTGATACGCTGCTGTGGCAAGTTCGGCCCTGCCAGTGCTGGCTGGACAGAGGACAGATCAAGCTCTAGCTTACTTGAGTAGGTCGCCGCTGGCGTATCGGCATCATGCCATAAGCCTTGCGCCTTGGCATATTTTTCGACCAACTCAATTTGCGCTTCGTCACGGCCTGATAGACGCAGATAGTCAATCGCCATTTGGTCAATCGGGAAGATACCACAAGTCGCGCCATATTCTGGCGACATATTAGCAATCGTCGCCCGATCCGCTAATGGCATTTGATGCAAGCCTTCACCGTAGAATTCGACAAACTTACCGACCACGCCATGCGCCCGTAGCATCTCGACCACACGCAATACCAAATCCGTCGCGGTGACGCCTTCACTGAGTTTGCCTGTCAGCTCAAAACCAACCACTTGCGGGATGAGCATCGAAGACGGCTGACCAAGCATCGCCGCTTCAGCTTCGATACCGCCAACGCCCCAACCAAGCACACCGATACCATTAATCATCGTCGTGTGACTGTCGGTACCAAATACCGTGTCAGGATAGGCCGTCAGCTCGCCATCGACCTCTGCTGCCATGACCACGCGCGCAAGATACTCAAGGTTGACTTGGTGCACGATACCCGTCGCTGGCGGGACAACGACAAAGTTCTCAAAGGCATTTCGGCCCCAATGGAGAAACTCATAACGCTCATTGTTGCGCTTAAACTCAATCTTCTCATTTAGGTCCAGCGCATCCTCACGGCCATAAGCATCCACTTGTACCGAGTGGTCAACGACCAGCTCACTAGGGATAAATGGGTTAATCTGCTCAGCCTTCCCGCCAAGCTCAACCACTGCATCGCGCATCGCTGCTAAATCGACGACTGATGGCACGCCGGTGAAATCTTGCAGCACCACGCGTGCTGGCATAAAGGCAATCTCTTTGGACGCCTCAGCGCCAGCGTCCCAGTTGGCCACTGCTTCGATATGGTTTTTGCCGACAGACTGACCATCATCTTCGTTACGCAGTAGATTCTCTAACACGACTTTCATACAGTATGGTAGCGTATTGATATTGTCATAAGTCTCGGCAAGTTTGGGCAAGCTATAATAGGCATGCTCCTTGCCATCGACCGAAATGGTGTCTTTTACATTAAAAATATCACTCATGGTAGCTTCCTTATCTACAGGGTAGAAATTATTGTTATAACGGTGGCTAATGGATCTGTCTGAGCTATCTTTTTCATACATGACAACATTTGTAGTTGGCAAGTAGAAAAATAGATCTGCAGGATTTACTTAAATAATAACATCAGTTTAATTGAGTTTAATAAGGCGCTTGCTCAACAAAATAGGTGTGCGTTCCTTTTGCTGTTAGCAGCAGCGTTCTTTTACCATAACAAATAAGTAGGCGTTTGTTAACGTCTAGGCGTAGGCATATGGTGGCAGAATCGTAACCGAAATAAGCCTTAAGAAAAGGCAGCTGAAAGGTCTATGAGTCACTGCTAACGTCCTTTGGGCCGATGGCGACCGCTACGAAAGACAAAAGTGTCCTCATAAAAGCTGACCTCGCTATTGTCGGACCAAAAATGCGGCACACCTAAAATGGGCAATGGCGATAAATGACGCGGTGTGACTGCGTCCTTTGATAATAATTCATTCATATAATCAGCCAATTTATCATCCAAAAAGGCGATGCGCTGCTTCGTTGACAAAGCAAAGAAATCTTGGCTAACGTGAATGACCACACTATGCGCGCACAACGGCTTACGCGGCGCTATCAATTGCTCAAGGAGGGCATGACCAAAAATATAAACCGCAGCTTTAGCGTCTTTGCTAGGGCTATCCATTTTATCCCAATACTTTCTTGGTTTGACTAGACTGTTTTGCCAATCAAAGTCGATCAAAGCCTCACCAATGCTAGTATCAGAGGTCACTAAAATTGCACCGTTCTCATCAAACACGGTGATGGTATCGCGCACGCGGCCACGGTTGCGCAAGTTAAAAGTGGTGTACGTCATACCATTGATGGTATCGCGCACGCGGCCACGGTTTTTACTACCAGTTGGCTCTTCACTACATTTGGCAATCTCAAGCATGTGATGATAATTGAGCATGGCCTTGGTCTTGGGAAAGGTGAGCCAAATACTGCCGTTAAATAAATCATGTAGGTTATCGCGCGTCGGAATCTTGCCAGTGGTGCCAATGAACTGCTCGTAAGCTTCGCCATCGGGCAATGCGTTTTGAGAGACAAACTGAAGAGTATGAGGGTGATTATCAGCGCTAGGTTTAGTCCTAGGTAGCGACTGTTTATCCGCCGCGCCTTGCTGCGTTAGCGCTTGGTTTAATACTTTAGCGATACGAGCTGTTTGCTGATTATCGTTAATATACCTATCCGAATTCACTTGATTGTCAGACGAGCGGCTTAAACTGCTTATCGTTTTACTAAGATAATCAAGCTGACTTAAATGATATAGCCAAGGCGCGTGCCAATCGATATTGGCAAAGCTGGCCTCTAATCGCCGCTCAGTAAGAGCGCTAGCAAAATTGTGATTTGTCGAAGTAGAAGTAGAAGTAGTCATAGTAAGCATCGTCGCAGTAATTATCTTAGAGCCTATAGCAAAGTGGCCTATGCTATCATAGAGCGCTTTTTTGGCGCTAGGCAAACAGGCTGTACGTCTTATCAAGAGATGATGAATAACGAGATAACGGATAAAAAAGAAACATGGCAAATTTTAATACCCACTTAAACGTCGCATTTATGGCAAGTGGGGTAGCAAGCTTAACTGTGTATAAAGCGGGACTGATCGATGATTCTGGATTTTTGATGTGCGTAATGCTAGGCACAGTCGGCGGTCTGCTACCTGATCTGGACTCGGACAACTCGACGCCGATTAAGCTTGGGTTTAATCTGATCTCGTTCGTCTTTGCCTTTGCTCTGGTTATGCATTGGCGCAGTGAGCTAAGCTTATTATCACTGATGGTTTTGTGGCTGGCAGGCTACGCGTTCATGCGTTATGTGGTGTTCTATATCTTTACCAACTTAACTGTGCATCGCGGCGTCATCCACTCCGTACCCTATATGATGATACTAGGCTTAGGGTTGACATGTTTGAGCTATTACGTGCTACAAGCTTCCTTGAGCGCCAGCTGGTTTTACGGCCTGTTTTTGTTCACTGGGGCGATGGTGCATTTGCTGCTCGATGAGCTGTATAGCGTTAACTTATCAAATATGAAAATGAAGCGCTCATCAGGCACAGCGATGAAGTTTTATCAGCATAAGGATAAATGGTGGTATCTATTATTGTATGTACTTATTGCGCTACTTATCTATTTTGCGCCGCCTGTAACTGAGTTTTGGCAGCAGTTACGTAATCCTGAGCCTTGGGCCCAATTAAGAGTAGGCATATTGCCTGCAATATTAGAAGATTATTTGCGTTAAACTGAATAAGTAAACGAAACAATAGTAGAGTAAATTATGACCCTATGTCCTTGCCAAGTCTCGCCCACCCCAAACTCTTTGAGTCAACCTATCGCTTATAGCGACTGCTGTCAGCCGTATCATAAAGGGCTAAAAAAAGCGGAAACTGCAGAGCGGCTGATGCGCACTCGCTATAGCGCCTTTGTCAAAGTTTTACCCGAGTATATCGTTACCACTACCTTGCCTGCCCAGCAGAGTTTACTTGATGTTGCAGCGATTGAGGACTGGGCGAAACAGACGCCTTGGGCAGGATTAGAGATTATTCAACACACGCCAAAGCTTGGTAAGCGTCACGCGCAAGTTGAGTTTAAGGCGTTTTACACGACAGCGGATGCTCAGCAAGCGGCGCATCATGAGCGCTCTACTTTTGTAAAAGTAAAAGATGAGGCTGTTAATGAGACTTGGTTCTTTTTAGATCCAACGGTCGCGATGAGCGTGACACAAAAGCAGCCGTGTATCTGCGGGTCTGGTGAGAAGTTTAAGCGGTGTTGTGGGGTTTATTTAGCATAATCACCTAAACACTCGCCCCGACTGACCGCGCAATCGCAATCCCTTCCTCAATCGTCAAGAACTTACGCTGACTTGGACTGTCTTTAAATAGTATCTCGCCATCTTGAAAGATTAGGCACTCATTAACCGCAATTTGTTGCCATTTTTCATTTTCGGTCAAAGGTACGGTGACTAATATTGTCACTTTATCGGTATCGGTGGTGACATCGCCAAAGTTAATGGCCAAGTCATCATCCGCTAGTTTAGCCTCACCAAATGGTGCTTGACGGGTGAGATAAAACAGTAAGCTGCCGGCATAAGCCAATTGCCAACGCCCATTGGATATCAGGCAGTTAAATAGCCCATTAGCGGACAGATAACGGCATTGGGTCGTCAAAAAGTTAAACAGCGTCTTATCATCGGGACGCGATTTAAATGTACTTTTAAGACGGTTAATCAAATAACAAAACGCCATTTCAGAATCGGTCGAGCCGACAGGCTGACAATGCCCGGCGTTACCATTGTCTTGTAGCCGCTGACAGCGCTCGATAAAGGCTTTATTCATCTGACCATTATGCGCAAATACCCACTGCTCGCCCCAGACCTCACGCACGAAGGGATGCGCATTGGCAAGGCAGTTCTGTCCTTGGGTGGCTTTACGAATATGCGCAATGACATTCATGGCCTTGATCGGATAGTTATTGACCAAATCGGCCACTGGCGACAAGTGACTCGGACGGTTGTCATGAAATAGGCGCAAACCGGTTGAGTCGTTTTGCACCGCGCATTCACTACGCTCAAAAAAAGCAATGCCAAAGCCATCTTCATGACTGTCCGTCATCCCGCCGCGCTTGCGAAATCCTGCAAAGCTAAAGCCAATATCTGTTGGGGTGTTACAGTTCATTCCTAAAAGCTGACACATTTATCGATTACCGCCCTGATTATCTGAATTTGTACTATTTATCGCCGTATCGGTCACTATTCCTAATTCTGCATCGCTCATAGTATTAAGTAACGCCTCGCCGTCGCTATCGTCCTCAACACTGCTTAAGATACGCTGAGCCTGCGCCAAATCGCTTACCTCCACCCAGAGCACTACGCCAGAATTCATCCCGGGAATAGCGCTGAGCGGCTGTAAAGACACGGTGATGCCGTTGTTACGGAGCAAGTTGGCGTGCAGCTCGCCTTGCATATTGGTATCGTAGCGCGCCAGCTTATGCCAGTTGTCGACTTGATCGCTCATAGAGTTATCCTTAGAAGGTACTGCGTGAAGGGGTGAAATATTTGGCAACGTAGAGCTTGCAGCCACGCGTTTATTGATTGCGCGCGTAGGCTTAGCCTTACCTCGCTTGTTTGCGATCAACATTTTTATCACCAGTAATGTCACAATAGCGCTGCCTTTACCATAAAGATATTTTTATTAGCTGATAAAAAGGTACAAACCAACTTAGTAAACCACAAACCCTGATGACCAGTTGATTTGATCCAGCGGATATTCATCGATATGAAAGCCGTTAGGATAGTCTTTAAAGCCTGGCTGCGTGGTTAATTGTGCGATCGCGGCTTTTGCTTGCTCTAAGCTTGTAAACACGCCAATGAGTTTAAAATCTTCGATGTCATTATCGCTATTATCATCCTCATAGCGGGTATGCTCTAGCACAAACACCGAATCTTGCGCTTTTTCGACCTGCGCCCAATGATAAGCGGCAAGGCGCTTCATCAGGTCAGGGTTTTTGACCATGATGTTGTCGCCGGTACGCCCCTCAGAACGATTGTAGTAGATGACGTTAAGGCGCAGTAGCCAGAAAATCACTGCCGCTTTGGCAAGCATCACTGGCATGGCCTGCTTTTCATCATCAGTCAGCGCGCGTTTGGACTCGTAGCCTTGCAAAAAAGCGCTCATTTTTTGGCGATCAAAATTTACCGTTTCGCCTTGCTCAGCGTCGCCCCACGTAGTACAAAAGTCATTAATCGTAATGGCGATATCCATCACATAATGCTCGACGCTGACCTCAGTAAAATCAAGCAGCCCCGTTAATGTCTCATTGTCTCTTGCTAAGTTCCATAGCGTATTATCCGCAAACATATCAAGATGGCATAGACCTTGCGGCAGCTCAGCTAAAGGCAAATCCGCGTATGCCTGCCAGATATCACGCATCAGCTTGGCTTCATCGCCAGGCATAAACTGCATTTCACGGTCGCGCACCTCGCTCCACGGATAGAGGGGCACGCCGTAGTCTTGTGCCGGTTGTAGCGCTTGCAGGGTTTCATGCAGCATCGCTAACGCCGCGCCGATCTCATGACACATCGCCGGCGTGGTCTCTTGCGGATGCGCGCCTGCCAGGCACGGCACGATAGTGATGGCCTTATCTTCATAACGAATGACATAGCGTTTATCTTCACTATTTTCATTATTACCCATACTGTCTTCAATCAAAGCTAAAGGGGCAGCAACGGGTAGCTCACCGTCTAACTGATTAAGAATGACCGCCATTTTTTCGATATCTTCTGGCGGGCGCTCTTCAAACAAGGTGAAGACGTAAGAGTAATCGCCCTCAGCATCATCGGTAGTCTGAATAAACCAGTTCGAGTTTTTGATGCCTTGGGTAATAGGAATAGCGCGGACAAAGGACACGCCAAAGCTTGCGCAAAAGGCAGCAAATTGATCATCGGTTAACTGGGTATAGACGGACATGATATCTCACTTGTGGCAATAGAATAAAATAAAGAAATAAGGCGAATTTGGCAGGTAATGCCGGTAATTATACGCGGTCTGAGTAAACAGTCACTAAAAGCAGATAAATTTAGCGAAAACCTGCCTGATATGGCAATGATTTTGGTAGACTAGCGCCTTGAATGCATTGATTATAAGGTGAAAGGCCCTATGTTAGCAAAGCGTATCATTCCTTGTTTGGACGTTGATAATGGCCGGGTGGTCAAAGGCGTACAATTCATCGATATTATCGATGCTGGCGACCCTGTCGAAGTCGCCCGCCGCTATAATGAGCAAGGCGCAGATGAGATTACCTTTTTAGATATTACCGCCACCAGCGATGCGCGTG
Organism: Psychrobacter sp. TB20-MNA-CIBAN-0197; assembly: GCF_040309765.1. Taxonomy (NCBI): domain Bacteria; kingdom Pseudomonadati; phylum Pseudomonadota; class Gammaproteobacteria; order Moraxellales; family Moraxellaceae; genus Psychrobacter; species Psychrobacter sp. TB20-MNA-CIBAN-0197. The sequence goes on along the minus strand of NZ_JBEOPC010000019.1, from coordinate 775 downwards.
ATACCACTTACCATACGGTTGAGCGCATGGCGGAGAGCGTCTTTGTGCCACTCACCGTAGGCGGCGGCGTACGTAAAATTAGCGATATTCGCAATCTGCTCAATGCTGGCGCTGATAAGGTGGCGATTAATTCAGCCGCGGTTTTTACACCTGAATTCGTCGGTGAAGCTGCGCAGAAATTTGGTAATCAATGTATTGTCGTCGCCATCGATGCCAAGCGCGTTGCCGATATCGACATCAATGGCATAAAAGTGCCACGCTGGGAGATTTTCACTCATGGTGGCCGCAAGCCTACCGGGATCGATGCCGTCGCTTGGGCACGTAAAATGGCAGAGCTTGGCGCAGGCGAGCTATTGGTCACCTCGATGGATGGTGATGGTACCAAAAAAGGCTATGACTTAGCGCTAATGAAGCATATTACCGATCAGGTCAACATTCCGGTTATCGCTTCAGGCGGTGTCGGTAATCTACAGCACTTAGTCGATGGCGTACTTGAAGGCGGCGTCGATGCGGTACTCGCCGCCAGCATCTTTCACTTCGGTGAGTATAGCGTACAAGAGGCCAAGCAATACATGGCAGCGCGCGGGATTGAAATGCGTTTATAATAAGCGCTTAAGTCAACCATGAGCGCAAAAAAATGCTATCATAGTCAACAACTTATTTTAGCCTTTTTCATTATTCAATTATTATTTAACAATTAGGGCGTGTTGAACATTCGCAAATAGGCACTGCTGATCGCTAAAATTGTTCCAGACAAGGCACAAAGCGACGATAA
>NZ_JBEOPC010000018.1:0-59730 GCF_040309765.1 Psychrobacter sp. TB20-MNA-CIBAN-0197 | reverse complement strand
AACGATTAGGGTTTAAGACGCCTATGCAGGCGTTCTATAATATTAATTAGCGTTGCACTTGGTGTGTTAATCTAAGTATTGTTTGCGATCCACTGCTACCAAGTCGGTTCTAACTGTAAAATTGCATTCATACTGATTCTCCACCTTCTCGTCCGTGACAATTATCTCAATAGCATTGTAGAGTCATATAGTAGCCTAAACGCAGCCTCTATCCGATAACCCTACCCTAACCAACACTACTTCAAACTACTATAAAGTGGATTTTTATAAATTATAAGGTCGACTCAATATATAATCTTAGTCTAATAATCAGCCCAATAGTCAGCTCAATAAAAAGCCCCGCTATATGATAGCAGGGCTTATATGATACAAATTAAGTTTCTTAGTAGTCAAAAGCGTTGAGCTTTATACTTTGCTAGTCAATTCAGGTAAAGCTTCGAATAGATCTGCTTCTAAGAAGTAATCGGCAACGCTAGCAATAGGCGCTTCTGGGTCATTATTGATCGCAACGATAACTTTAGAGTCTTTCATACCTGCTAAATGCTGAATCGCACCAGAGATACCAGCGGCGATATAAAGCTGCGGCGCAACAATCTTGCCTGTTTGACCGACCTGCATGTCGTTTGGCACATAACCTGCGTCTACAGCGGCGCGTGATGCACCGATAGCAGCGCCTAGCTTATCTGCTAATGGCTCAATGTATTTAGTGAAGTTTTCACCATTTGCCAAGGCACGACCACCTGAGACGACAATACCAGCTGAAGTCAGCTCTGGACGATCTGAGGCTGCCATCTCTTCATTAACGAAGCTTGACTTACCTGCGTCTTGTACATTATCGATGGTTTCAACAGAGGCTGAACCACCTTCACTTGCTACTGGGTCAAAAGCGGTCGTACGTACGGTGACAACTACTTTTTCTTCTGAGGTTTTCACTGTCGCAGTCGCGTTACCAGCATAAATAGGACGCTCAAAAGTATGCGCGTCTACTACTGCTGAGATCTCAGACAGCATACTAACGTCAAGTAGCGCTGCAACGCGAGGCATAAAGTTCTTACCGGTTGTGGTCGCAGCGGCAACAATATGGCTGTAATCACCAGCGATGTCCGCTACCAATAGCGCAACGTTTGCGGCTAGTTGATGCTCGTAAGCGGCATTATCCGCTAATAAGACTTTGCTAACACCTTCAGCTTTTGCTGCTTCATCAGCTGCTGCTTGAGCGCTACTGCCAGCGACTAATACATGGATGTCATCGCCCATTTGCTTTGCCGCAGCGATAGTATTTAAGGTTGCCTTTTTTAGACTGGCATTGTCATGTTCTGCATATACCAAAATGGCCATTGTTTTTGTCCTTTATATATTCGCGTAATCGTTTATGTGCTTTAATATCTATGATGGCAGCTTTTGTGATATGTCTTATTCTTCAGTCCCTACTCTATCTTTTAATCAGACGGATTTTAAAAGAAACTATGCATATCACTTTGCCAAATATATAGTCAATATTAGATTACTTTAGCTTCATTTTTTAGCTTATCAACCAACTCATCTACAGACTTCACAGTGATACCTGCCTGACGCTCTGCTGGCGGCTCAACTTTAGTAATTTGCTGCTTAGATGCCATATCTACACCAAAATCAGCTGGCGTCTTTTCGTCAAGTGGCTTTTTCTTTGCTTTCATGATGTTTGGTAGCTTAGCGTAGCGTGGCTCATTTAGACGTAAATCAGTAGTGATAATTGCCGGTAGATCTAAAGCAACGGTCTGCAAACCACCATCAATCTCACGAGTGACGTTGACTTTATCGCCTTCTACTTTGACCTCTGAAGCGAAAGTACCTTGACCTACGCCCATCAGCGCCGCTAGCATCTGACCGGTTTGGTTGTTGTCATCATCAATAGCTTGCTTACCTAACAAGATGATATCAGTGCTCTCGCTCTCAGCGATATTTTTTAAGATTTTAGCGACTTGTAACGGATATGGTTTTTCATCAGTTTGGACGAGTACACCACGATCAGCACCTAGTGCTAAAGCTGCACGGATCTGCTCTTGTGACTCTTTTGGTCCGATTGACGCGACGATAATCTCATCAATGACGCCTGCTTCTTTTAGGCGTACTGCCTCTTCTACAGCGATTTCATCAAATGGGTTGATAGACATCTTAGTATTCGATAAGTCGACACCTGAGTTATCAGCTTTGACACGAACTTTTACGTTATAATCAATGACACGCTTGACCGCGACTAATGCTTTCATACGTTCCTCGTTTATGAATATTATGAATTAAAGCCATTCATTGATGGCTAATATAGATCTTACTTTTATTAATCTTACCTTTGACACATAAGTTTACTATAGTCAGTAAACTGGGATGTGGTAAATATTTACGCTTAGCTTATAAGACCCGACTATCTTGCGTGAGCAAGGCTTTTAGGTCAAGATGACGCCGTGAATAATGGGTCATAAATTTATAAGCATTTGAATAAATACTATAATTAAAACAATGATAGCTTTGCTCGTTTTCCTAAAGCCTTGTTATTAGTACCCTTTATAGCATCTGTCACCTGCAAATTGCTTAACGTTTTGTTATTATTTCGAAAATACGTCTACCCTACTTTGCTGCTCAATACCATTATCGTAGGTCGTTACCAAAATCTCATTATCGCGAATATCGTCAAATAGCGACCAATCAGGACTGGTATCGCTAGATTTTATAACGCTTATGTCAGCTGTCGTCTCCATAATCACTGCAAAAACTTCTGATTTAGATTTTATGCCATTTTTACGTAGGATTTGTTTGATATCGTTCTCGCTAAGCTTTGCTTCTTTTAGATTGTCATAAAGATACGCTCCATTCGCCATCAAGATAATAGGCTGATTATCTATAAGCGCTTTAAATGGCTTGAACTTTCGTCTAATGATGGAGAGTACTGCTTGCAGCGTGAACAGCATCCCAATAGCAAACACGCCTTGCAGCAGCGACGTTGATTTTGACAATACGGTTGATGCCAATATGCTACCGATACCGACAGTCATAGCCAAGTCATAACTCGATAACTTCGAGAAGCTACGTAAACCAACAATACGAGTAAACAATATCAGACAAAAATAAAAGCCGATAACTGACAGTGCTATACCGACAACTTGTTGCCAATTAATCGAAAACCAAGTTTGCCAATCCATATTCTTATCCTAGTCGTTTTGTTTTTGTAGATGACATTCATTGTAAGATATCAGACAAGATTCGCTTGTTACTTTCTTTTTGTTATCTCCTGCAAACTGTTGAACATGAGTAAGTAATGCTTTAATTCAAAAACGGTTGTCTCTCAAAGCGCTATCGAGGTATTTGCAGATAGCCTTTTGTACAATTTATCCAAAATTTAGACAAAAAAAAGCAACCCGATGAAAGGTTGCTTTTGCTATACAGTCTAAACAATAGGTTTGTTGTTCTCACAACATAGTCATTTGTGCGTGTAGATCTATAGATAAGAGTAACTGATATCAGTTATCCCCTATAGTAAATACACTTATAGCGCTTCGATTTGCTCAGCTTGTGGACCTTTTTGGCCTTCACCTAAAACGAATAACACTTTTTGGCCTTCCGCTAGTGTTTTGAAACCACTACCTTGGATAGCGCTGTAATGAGCAAATACATCTTGACCGCCATTATCTTGTGCGATGAAACCAAAGCCTTTAGCTTCATTAAACCACTTTACGGTGCCTTCAACTTTATCAGACATAATTTTTCCTAACTCTTAAACGATTGGTGCGACATCAGTCATCACCGATTAATTGATAAATACCCATCTGCTTTTGGATTGAACCCTTAAACTAACACAGTAATTTATCTTAGCGATTGCTTACCGTTATTGGCTTGCAGCCTATGAGCACTCTTCGATTATAGCAGTTTTTATCAATAGTGACAGGTTAAATTAGGTATTTTTGTAAAGTTTTAATTGTTAATCCTTGCCAATGAGTGAGTCTTATGTCCATACATAATAGACAAGCTTTAACTTGCTATAGGTAGCCAAGGTGACGCTAATACTAATAAACACAGAGCGAAGAATATCAATGCAAAAGATTGGCTATACGCTATATATTTGACGGGTACCACCAAATCTGCAGGTGAGTCTGGAATGCCTTTGCGCTTTAGTAGTCGCGTGCCATATATCCAGCCAAAAACAGTATAAATACCATAAGCGGCGGGCACAGCCACAGCAAGTGGTGCTAAATCTATAGCGTACAAGGCGACAGTTGAGACAAAAAACCAAGCGGTATCTGCAAATGAGCTGAACCTAAATAGCGCTGACTTAGGTAGCTTACCGTCACTGCGCTTGAGCATTGAGCACTCAATCCAAATCAAAACAGCGACTACGGCGCTAAGAGTAATATATACGAACTGCGGCGTTAGCCAGTCTGGATTTGATATTTGCACAACACAACCTATAGTTAACATTAAATTTAATTTTGTCTTATTTTTTGCTTAGTCTGGAGAGAAGCACATAAATCGCGCTTTTAGATCGATAGTTGTAAACCATACATTCATAGTAATCATGATAATGACTCATGCAGTAACGACTTAAAAAGCATATCGAGCACTACAAATACTGATTCAGAGACTAAGCTGAGTGCTTATATGAGGCAATGTCTACTCGTTTTCAAGATCCTTGTTGGACTAGACGGCGCTTTTTCTACTATAAACTTTTTACTTATAAAAAACCCATGCCATCGAGCGGATAGCATGGGTTAGTATTTTGATTGAAACTAAAATCTTAGAACTTATATTTTAAGTACTTAGATTTTAAAGACTTAGACTTTAAAACTTAAGTCCCAAAACTACAAAGACACCTTATTCAGGTTGGCTTTAGTTTTTATCTTTATCGATGATTTTGTTACCACCGATCCAAGGCATCATGCCGCGTAGTTTGGCACCAGTGATCTCGATTTGATGCTCAGCGTTGTTACGACGACGCGCAGTCATTGATGGATAGTTGGTTGCGCCCTCAGAGATGAACATCTTGGCATACTCACCTGACTGGATGCGTTTTAGCGCATTGCGCATCGCCTCACGTGATTGCTCATTGATGACCTCGGTACCTGTGACGTATTCGCCGTATTCAGCGTTGTTACTGATAGAGTAGTTCATATCAGCGATACCGCCTTCATACATGAGATCGACGATAAGTTTGAGCTCATGCAAGCACTCAAAGTAAGCCATCTCTGGAGCATAGCCAGCTTCGGTCAGGGTTTCAAAGCCCATTTTGACCAGCTCTACTGCGCCGCCGCAAAGTACCGCTTGCTCGCCAAATAGATCCGTTTCCGTCTCATCTTTGAAAGTTGTCTCGATAATACCTGAACGACCACCGCCCACACCTGCTGCATAAGATAAAGCTAATTGCTTGGCTTGACCAGAGGCATCTTGATAGACAGCGATGAGATCAGGGATACCGCCGCCTTTAGTGAACTCGTTACGCACGGTATGACCAGGCGCTTTTGGCGCGACCATGATGACATCAAGATCTTTACGCGGCTCGACTTGATTATAATGAATCGCAAAACCATGAGCGAACGCTAGCGTTGCGCCTTCTTTGATATTTGGCTCGATCTCATTTTTATACAGCTCTTTTTGGAACTCATCAGGCGTCAGAATCATGACCACGTCAGCGGCTTTTACCGCTTCAGCGACGTCTGCGACTTTTAAGCCAGCGTTTTCAGCTTTTTTGCGAGAGCTTGAGTTAGCACGTAGACCAACTGTGACGTCTACGCCAGAGTCTTGCAGGTTTAGCGCATGGGCATGGCCTTGTGAGCCATAACCGATAATAGCGACTTTTTTGCCTTGGATGATAGATAAATCACAGTCTTTATCATAAAAAACGTTCATACAGAGTCCTTTTCCTTAATCATGGAGAGCCATGGCTAGTAACACTTATAGTATCGCCAATGTATTCATTGATTGTACGCTATAAGCTTGTTGTTAATTTTAAGTTATCAGTTTTAAAGTCCTGATAACTGACAGTGTTAATTTCGATATCAAACTTAAAATGAGTTTTATATACTTAGCGTTTTTTCACCGCGGGCAATACCTATCACCCCAGAGCGGACGACTTCAAGTACGCGTTCACGGCCTATAGTCTCAATGAAACCATCGAGCTTGGCTTTATCACCGACGATTTGGATGGTGTATAAGCTGGCATTGACATCGACGATCTGCGCGCGAAAGATATCTGCGCTACGTTTAATCTCTTCACGGACATTACCAGTCGCACGCACTTTAATCAGCATCAGCTCACGCTCAACATGAACTGTTTCGGATAAGTTAAGCACTTTAACGACTTCAATAAGCTTATGCAACTGCTTAGTGATTTGCTCTATTTTCTCTGGAGACGTGATCGTCGTTAGCGTCAAACGCGAGATTGTAGGATCATCAGTTGGGGCGACGTTCAAAGTCTCGATATTGTAGCCGCGCTGCGAGAATAAGCCGACCAATCGCGACAACGACCCTGCTTCGTTTTCCATTAATACCGAGATCAGATGTGGTTGTTGCATTAAGTACGCTCCCCTTTGGTTAGCCACATATCACGCATCGTCTGTCCAGCCACTTGCATCGGATAAACATGTTCATTGCGATCTACATAGACGTCGATAAATACTAGCTTGTCAGTCATCGCCATAGCTTCTGCTAACTGTGCTTCCATGGTTTCAGGATTGGTAATCTTGATCCCAACATGCCCGTAGCTCTCAGCGAGCTTGATAAAATCAGGTAAAGAGTTCATGTAGGACTGAGCATGACGACCTTCATATAGCATGTCTTGCCACTGCTTAACCATACCAAGCTGCGCGTTATTGATGTTCAAGATTTTGACAGGCAGATTGTACTGTAAGCATGTGGATAGCTCTTGGATATTCATCTGAATAGAGCCCTCACCGGTGATACATACCACGTCGCGATCTGGACAAGCTAATTTGGCTGCCATAGCATAAGGCAAGCCCACACCCATAGTGCCAAGGCCGCCTGAGTTTAACCATTGGCGCGGCTCTCTATAGGTATAATACAGCGCGGCAAACATCTGATGCTGGCCGACGTCGCTTGTGATAATAGCATTACTATTGGTCACTTTGTCTAAAGCTTGTACGACGCTTTGCGGCTTAATACCATTTTCGGTACTGGTGTCATAACGTAGGCCATGACGCTTACGCCACTCATTGATTTGTGACCACCAATCAGTTAATGCTGGCTGATCAAGCTCTTTATCATGTCCAATGCTATCAAGCATATCAGTCAAGACAGATTTGACATCGCCAACGATAGGAACATGAGCGAAGATAGTCTTTGAGATAGAAGCCGGATCGATATCAATATGAATAATCGTTGCATTCGGGCAGAATTTTTTGACATTATTGGTGACGCGATCATCAAAACGAGCTCCTACCGCTAGGATGACGTCAGCATGATGCATACTCATATTGGCTTCATAAGTACCATGCATACCAAGCATCCCGAGGAACTGCTCGTCGGTACCATCAAAAGCCCCTAAACCCATTAGCGTATTGGTCACAGGCAGATTCAAACGGTGCGCAAGATCGCGAAGCTCTTCATAAGCATTGCTCCAAATCACGCCGCCACCTGAGTAGACCACTGGGCGCTTCGCCGCTAATAAAGTCTCGACCGCGCGTTTAATCTGACCGCCATGGCCTTTTTGTGATGGCTGGTAAGAGCGCATGGATACCGATTCTGGGTACTCATAAACGTATTTTTCGCTTGGCGCTGTCATGTCTTTTGGCACATCGATAACGACTGGGCCTGGACGACCTGAGCTTGCGATATGAAAGGCTTTTTTGACGATGGTAGGGATTTCGCTGGCATGGCGCACTTGAAAGCTATGCTTGACGATTGGGCGCGAGACCCCAACCATATCAGTCTCTTGGAACGCATCTTCACCAATTAGACTACTAGGGACCTGTCCTGAGATGACTACCATTGGCACTGAATCCATAAAGGCCGTGGCAATAGCCGTTACCGTATTGGTCGCGCCTGGGCCAGAGGTGGCGAGCACAACACCCGTATTGCCTGTCACTCGCGAATAGGCATCGGCCATATGGCCTGCCGCCTGCTCATGACGCACTAGAATATGCTCAATGACTTCTTGCTTAAATAGCGCATCATAGATATGTAGAACCGCGCCGCCGGGATAACCGAAGATATACTTAACGCCTTCGTCAGTCAGCGCTTGTATTAGCATCTCAGCGCCAGAGAGCATGACAGGCTCATTCTCAGCTAGCTGCTGTTGCTTTTCTTCAAAATGTTTGGCGGCGTTAGCCGTTTGCGTGTGTCCGGTCATATTCGGACTTTGCGTAGTTTGCGTCACTATCATCACCTTTATTTACAGCGCAGATGCAGCTTTTATGAGTATAGATCAGAGCACAAAGACTTATTGTGCCGACATCTACTACCCAAAGTTGTGCTTATCTTTGTCCATAGAAGAGTATCTACTCACTATGCAAAAACAGCTTGGCTTTATAAAAAGCATAAAGCAGCTTGCTACTTGAACACAGCCATTTTAAGGTCAGCTTAAAGAGGTATATCGGTATATGATGACTAGATGCGAGTGCATCTATAAAAGAGGCTTATTATTTAGATACCAACCAAATACCAATAGTGCGTTACTACCAATAAAGGCTAATGAGTCACTGAACCGCTAAAGATAAAAGAGCTCAAACTCACTAATAACAATTATGATAATTGCCTCTTAGTGTCTTTGCGTAAGCGATTCACCTTTTAAGCTTATGGCATCAAAACTAGTTTGTAGCATTGATACGCCATTACTCATGGCAACAAACCGACTTGGCGGTAAAGGGTTAAAAATAATAAGTTTATCTTAGTCATTGTAGACCGATAAGTCCGGAGACAAATAGCACAATCAACAATAGGCCAATGAATGGCCGCTATCCTTGCTCTGCTACTGTCACAAAGAAAACAAAACTATCAAGCCACCGATAAGCAGCCTAAGAGACTTTGTTTTCAAGTGCTACGGCAAAATTATAAATGCCGCTCACTGACCAACTGTTATTATAGTCACTGTTTTGGCTATTATTGTCAAGAGAAACTTATGAAGCCTAAGCCCAACTATAAGTTTTACAACTCCCTTTGAAACAAAATAATTGGTATTTAGTTTTAAAGATTTTTACTAAAATGAAGTTAGGCTTTTTAATTGAGCTAAGCTTTTTTAATTATGTATAATGTGGCTAGGCTTTAATGCTTACCTATAGATATCGATAGATAAACACTCCCTGTTTTCTCATTGGCAAAAAGGATTCTGAAAATGGCTTACGCCCCCTTGACAACTATCGCCTCTAAGCTTGTTTTTGGCTTATCGACTTGTAGTATTTTGTTATTGTCTATGAATGCCAGTCATGCGATTCAGGTTTACAAGTCTATTGGAGCGCATGGGGAGATTAAATATAGCCAACACGCCCCGCATAATGGCGAAAACGTTGAGATGATTGAGTTTCGCAGTGATGGTCGTCAAACTGATGCCGGCCAAATGGCTAATAGAACTAGCGATAGTCCAGATACTGCCCCTAAAGACGCTGAAGCTCAGCGAGTCGCTCAGCTTGAGGCTCGTATCAAAGAACAAGAAGCCAACGCCAATGCCCAGCGCTGCCAATCACTACGTAATAACTTAACCAACCTCAATGTGGGTGGGCGCATTTATGAGATGGACGCAAGTGGTAATCGCGAATATCTAGACAGCCGTGAGATTGAGCTCAAGCGTGAACGAGTACAACAAGCGATTAGCCAGTATTGTAGCTAACAAAACTAAGCTCGCTCAATATACTAAGCGAGCTTATAAACGGTTTGAAAAAACCTATATTATCAATGAGGTACTATTAAAGCCTCCATCACAGAGCGAACAGCCGCTGGCATATCTTGCGCCTGCATGCCGCGCTGCCCTACTCTCAGCGATAAGCCACTAGCAACGCTAGCCTTATCACTTGTTAATTGATTCAGTAAGGCATCACCTGCTAAGCCGTGAACAAGCACAGCCTGTCTGAGACTGCGCGCCTCATCGGCCAAGTCTAGCTGCGCTAACAGCCCTGCGCATACTCCTGATAACACATCGCCCATGCCCGCCGTTGCCATTCCTGCATTGCCAGTAGCACAGACATACACCTTCGGTTTATTATTATTTTTATCATGTAGATTCTGCTCTAATATAAGCGTCCCTGCTCCTTTTAGCACCCAATTGCCACCATACTGATCCGCAGCTTGCTTGATGGCGGTTAAGCGATCTTCTTCTATTTCGCTAATTTCTTTATTTAATAGCATAGCCGCCTCGCCACTATGCGGCGTCAGATACACTTTATGCTGAGTACTATGTGCTTTTAGTGCTTTAACTAACTTATGCTCATCACTTTGTAAGGTCGCTAAATGGTACAAACCATCCGCATCAATGACTATAGCCTTACCTGCTTCGATGGCCGCGTTTAGGTAAGCGATAAATAAATTTTTAGCCTTATCATCTCGGCCAAGTCCCATGCCTATAGCGATAACGCTAGCATCTTTAATCAAGCTTTTGAGACCTTCGACATCGTGCAGATCGATAGTCATTGCATCTGGTAATGAGGTCAGTAGTGCTCCATGAAAAGCGTCGTGACAAGCTACCGTAATTTTGCCGGCTCCAGTTGCCATAGCACTTGATGCTGATAAAATCGCTGCGCCGCCCATGCCTTGCGAGCCATCCACACGATTGCCAGCTATTATTAACACGTGACCATAACTACCTTTATAACTGTTTTGCTGACGCGGCGCTAAAGCATAAGCGGTCTGTAATAAAGTAGCCGCAGGCGATTTAGAGGTGATAGGTTTAGAAGTGATAGGTATGAGCGGAATGTCCAAAACTTCACCAGCATAGTCTTTACCATCTTTGGTATGTAAACCAAGCTTACGCGCGACAAGGCATAAAGTAATATCAGCACGTACTACCAAATGCGCAAACACCTGCCCTGTTGAAGCCACAAGACCACTAGGCACATCTACCGCTACTGCCAAAGCACAGTCACGCTCAGTCAGCCGGTTAAAAGTGGTAATCGCTTGCTGATAAATACCTGTTGGTGCGCGATCTAGGCCGATACCAAAGAGCGCATCAATATAGACATCTGCTCTAGGGAAATCACTCTCATCAAACTCCTTATCTTTAAAACCCTGATCTTCAAAACGTAGATAAGAGCAACCAGCGGTCAGTGCTAAGCGCTGGGCTTTAAGGGCATCACTGACCTGCTCTGTCTCCTCACTATTGTTTGAGTCATTATTCCCTTCTTTGTCGATAGCGGCCATGCCAACGGTCATAACTTTGACCTGCCAGCCTGCTCGCTGTAAATATAAAGCAATCAGCCAGCCATCACCGCCATTGTTACCTCGTCCCGCCCAGATAACGGCGCGCTTGTCTCTGTTGTATTGCTGAGCTGTGAGGTGGGTATTCTCATGACTCAGCCTGCGACTTTTTTGACTTTGCACGATATCATCAACGTCTATAATGCGCTGCGCCATCTGCCAAGCGGCCTGCTGCATCAAGGCAAAACTGCTATAGCCATCAGCAAACCAATCTTGCTCTATAGCATAGACTTGCGAGCTAGTATACAAAGCGATGGGCAGCGTTGCAGGACTTGAAAGTGACTTTTTAATAGTAGGCATAGATAATCCTTATAAAGCTTAGAGTACAAATAGATGAGAATAAGGGTAGCAAATGTCGAGGGCGACTTCTGTATGGATATCATCGGTATTATGCTATCTTTTTTGGGTCAGAGCGGCTTGTCATGGCATAATAGCTGTCGTTCACTTAATCATCCGTTCGCTCAATTATCCGTTTACTCAATCATATAGGCCGCTTATCTTATCCTATGAAATCATCTTCTAGCCTTATCCCTAGTACTGACAAACCTAGCTTTTCTTCGCCTGAAGAGATCAAGCAGTGGATTAAGGCGCAAGCGCGAGATTTAGGATTTGCCGATTGCGGATTTATATCCGTGCAGCATCCTTTATTTGCGCAGCAGCTTGAGCAGTTGCAGCTTTGGTTAGCGAAAGGTTATGAAGGACAGTTACAGTTTATGCATGGCAATCACCACCTGCGTGCTCATCCTGAGCAGTTGGTAGAAGGCGCTAAGACTATCGTTAGCGTGCGTATGGACTATTTGACTGAAACGCCTAAACCGCGCACCGTTGAAGATGACGATCGCCCAAACCACGGTATCATTGCGCGCTATGCTCGCGGGCGCGACTATCACAAGACCATGCGCAGTCGCCTCAAACAACTGGCTTTGAGGATAGAAGCGATGCTGCCAGAATGGCAGCAACTAGCTATTGGAGACGATATTGGTGCAAATAGTGATTTTGTCTTTCGGCCTTTTAGCGACTCTGCGCCTATTTTTGAGCGGCCTATCGCTGATGCTGCTGGCCTTGGCTGGACCGGCAAGCACACCTTGTTGCTCAATAAACAAGCCGGTTCTTTTTTTGTATTGGGCGAGCTATTTATCAGTCTAGAGCTACCTGATGATCAGCCGGTTGCCGCGCATTGCGGTAGCTGCCGCGCTTGTATCGATATCTGTCCTACTCAGGCAATCGTGGGTCCGCATGAGCTCAACGCAGCCGCTTGCATCTCATATTTGACCATCGAGCATGACGGCGTTATTGATGTTAAATATCGCCGCGCTATTGGCAACCGTGTGTTTGGCTGCGACGACTGTCAGCTGATATGCCCTTGGAATCGTTATGCCAAGCTCACAACGGTTGAGGACTTTGCCCCAAGACATAAACTCGATAGCAGTAGTCTGCTTGAGCTTTGGCAATGGAGCGAGGCGGATTTTTTACAATACACCCAAGGCAGCCCGCTACGCCGTACCGGCTATGTGAACTTTCTGCGTAATATCGCTATCGGTCTAGGCAATGCCACTGCTGATGATATTAATATTGAGCAATTAAAATCTAGACTTGGTCAACACAATGATATTTTGAATGAGCATATTCACTGGGCTATAGAAGAGCAAACTAGCAAATTAATCGCTAACAAGACTTCCCCTTCAAGTTAAACCAATAAAAAACGCCTCTTATTAAATAAGAAGCGTTCATCAAAATCAAAATATTACTTTTTACCCAGTTAATGGGTTAAAAATAAGTTGGCAGCATTATGGCTTAGGAATACGCAGTACTTGACCGGGATAAATCTTATCTGGATCTGACAGCATAGGTTTGTTAGCTTCAAATATTTTCATATAATCGCTTGATGAGCCATAAACGTCTTGAGCGATTTTTGAGAGACTGTCACCTGATTTTACTGTGTACATGGTAGATTCTGGCGCATCTTCTTCGATATCGATATTGTCGATAACCTTTGCTACGTTTTGAACGTTACCAATAGCAATAATCGCTTTTTCGCGGTCCGCTTGAGTCTTTGCATTACCGCTGATTTCAGCAGTATCAGTAGAACCATTATATTTGACTTTTAAATTACTGATCTGCAGATTCTGCTGCTGAATACGACGTAGCAAAATATTCGCCACCGACTGCGCCGATGGTTCGTTATCTTTTACTGGGGTATTAGCGTCTGCTTGAGTTTCTTTTTTTGCATCGTGCTTGTCATCATCACGATTAAAAATCTTATCACCAATGTCTTTTGCAAAACTGAACATTCCCATCTAATTACTCCTTTTGATGTTGTTATCTATTATTTACTTTATGAGTATAACAAAGGCTAGAGTTTTGCATAGTAGCGGTATGTTGAGTAATGTTAAACTTATGAAAACTTATGTCACCTTATGGAATAGGTTTAGCTTAATATCAATGCTAGTCATAAATGCGAGCCAAAAAAAAACCGCTTATCTATTAAGATAAACGGCGCAGCAGCTCGCTGATAATAGGGTAAACTGACACCATATTACAGCTGGGCTTGTACGTAATCGATAGCTTTTTGTACTGTAGTCAATTCTGCTGAGTCTTCATCAGGGATAGTGATACCGAAATCACTTTCAAATGACATAACTAGCTCAACTAAGTCCAAAGAATCAGCGCCTAAGTCTTCCATAAAAGAAGCTTCGTTTTTGATATCTTCAACGTTCATGCCTAACTGCTCTGCTACGGCAGATTTTATTCTTAGCTCAATATCGTTATTGCTCATACAAAGTACTCCTTAGTGTCTATCAATTTGGGAATTATAGCAATTATCTGAAGCGTTAAGGGCTTAGTTAAACTGTGATAGTGCTGACTGGTTACAGATAGCTCGATATCATTATCAGTTTTTGACCCGAATAACCAATTGCTATAATACAGGGGTTTGGCCTAAAAGTGTCCGTTATTATAACAGCATTTATTAGAGTTTACACTCGTTCACACAGTTTTTTATTGTGCTAATGTAACTTTTTAATATTTAACTTTTTGTGCTTAGTGTAGCGCACTACATATAAGCACAGTATATCATTGCAGCGCACTACATATACATGCCGCCGTTGACTGGAATGACAGCTCCTGTGATATAACTGGCTTCGTCACCTGCTAAAAATAACACCGCAGCAGCGATATCTTCTGGCTGACCCAAACGCCCGATAGGCACGGCATCTAACATAGAGTTGAGCAGACGCTCGTCAAGCTCGTCCGTCATATCCGTTTCGATCAGACCGGGTGCCACGCAATTGATAGTCACCTGCCGTGAGCCGATCTCGCGCGCAAGCGTTCGGCTAAAACCTTCAAGACCTGCTTTAGTCGCGGCGTAGTTCGACTGTCCAGCATTACCCATCTTAGCGACTACTGAGCTGATATTGATAATACGGCCACGGCGCGCTTTCATCATACCGCGAACCGCACGTTTGCTCATCCGGTACACTGAGGTCAGGTTAGTGTCGATGACACTTTCCCAATCTTCATCTTTCATACGCATAAGCAGGCCGTCTTTAGTGATGCCAGCATTGTTAACGAGTACTTGCACCGCGCCGTAGACACTCTCAATCTCTTCAAACAGCTTATCGATTTGTTCAGGGTCTCGAACGTCTAATACTCGGCCTATACCACCTGAATCATGCAGATAATCATCGATGAGGGCTGCGCCCTTCTCAGTCGTTGCGGTACCAATGACAAAATGACCTTCTTTAGCAAAGCGCTTGGCAACCGCCTTGCCTATGCCTCGGCTAGCACCAGAAACTAAGGTAATTGTACGACTCATGATAGTGCCTCCATTAATTTATCAAGACGAGCAGGCTTGTCCGTTGGATAGCTGGTAATCGGTTGAGCTTGACGCTTAGCCAAATTGCTCAGTACATTACCACTGCCGCATTCGATTAGAATATTGATTTGTTTGTCTGCGAGCTCTTGCATAGTTTTTGACCATAGCACCGCTTCACTGAGCTGCTCGGTCAATGCTTGCTTAATACTGGGCGAACTGGTCTCGACCCGTGCATGGCGATTTTGGATCACCGGAATCGTCGCTTGATCGAAATTAATAGCTGCCAAAGCTTCGGCTAATGCTTGGCTAGCAGGTTCCATCAAAGCGCAATGAGAAGGCACACTGACCTTGAGAGGTATCGCTTTTTTGCCCGTGTTCTGTACTTTGTCGATGACGGCAGCAACGCCTAGCGCATTGCCAGAGATCACCACTTGCCCAGGGCTATTGAAGTTTGCAGCGTTAACAATAGCATCATCTACATGCTCAGTCGCTTGCTCACATAAGGTTTCGACGCGGCTATCTTCAAGACCTAATACAGCAGCCATAGCAGTATCGATACCAGCAACCGCCTCTTGCATTAGTTGACCACGTTTATGTACTAGCTGTATCGCATCAGCAAAACTAAGCACTCCAGAAGCACACAGCGCACTGTACTCTCCAAGAGAATGCCCCGCTAAATAGCAAGGAGTAATATTCGCCTCAGTCAGCTTTTCTTGTAAGATACGCCAAATAGCGATACTCGCTGCTAATAGCGCAGGCTGAGTATACTGAGTCTGGTTGAGCTTATCCTCGTCTTGACAAATCGCCCACAAATCCTCTCCCAGCGCAGTGCTAGCCTCAGCGAATGTATCGCGAATCTGCGGGTAGATTTCGCTCAGCTCTGCGGTCATGCCGACTGCTTGCGCACCTTGCCCAGGAAAGACAATTGCAATACGGGGCTTCGTTGTTATCGTATCAGGCGTTAATGCCATAGCCAATATTCCTTAGTGATTAAAAGCGCTTTTGACAATAAGCAAATATAATAAACGGGTCAGTTATCATAAATTGTATTTAGTAGCTCATCGTCTGTGGTAATAGCTCATTCATTTATAATTCATCATAATCATGAGCAAACTATACACTGCTCTGCTCAATTATCATAGTTAACAACTGTACTCAGATTATTATAGCGCTAATAAATGATATCAATTAAACAACCACCATATATGAGACGGTGACGACATTGTTCATCAAATTCTAAATGGCAAAAAGCCAAGCCACCACGCTATACAATATATGATAGCAAGATAACTTGGCTTTTTTATAATCTGTATGTTCAACAGCAAACATCATAACGAATAATAGCTACTATTATGGTTAGCTACTATTTATTGATACGTTTACTTATCAAGCAATAGATTAAGCGTCTTGAGCAACTTTGAACAACTGACGACCGCGATAGAATCCGTCTTTAGTCATATGATGACGACGATGTTTCTCACCAGTAGTAGCATCTACGCTCAGCTCAGCCACTTCCATACGGTGGTGTGAACGGCGCATGTCACGACGAGAACGGCTTTTACGACTTTTTTGAACAGCCATGATATAGCTCCTATACTTAAAAAGGGGTAAGCTTAAAATTCAGCTTTAATCGATACTGACTTAAGCTTATGATCTATCAAACATCAACCACGAAAACTTAACACAGTACTAAATTAATGAGTTTGCTATCTGTTTAACCTGCCAATTGAATCTCACTAAGCCTTTATTAATACAAGCTCAGCGACCAGCAGCGCCTTACTAGAATGCAATAAACGGGACATTATACGCGGATTTATCAGATTAATAAAGCCCTGCGTCAAACTCTTCTGTGCCTAGTCACAAAATAGGCTAGTAAAAAATTACAGCTTGCCCTTTAACGCTGATAAAGCAGCAAAAGGGTTTTCGCCCTCTTCCTCTTCTGGTATCTCTCCAAACTGCTTAACGCTCATTTCACAGTCGTCATGTTTGGGCGCTAAAGGCATCTTGAGTAGTAGCTCATCTTCAATGAGTTTCTTAAGCGGTAGTAAGCGCTCAGGGGTTTGATTATCCACTATTTCCTCAAGAAGCAAATAGTCTTGCTCCTCATCCACCAAACTTGCCTGGCTCTCATCTTCTAGCAATGCAATATCATAGTCATCGGTTAAGGACGTCGCTACAGACTGCAAACAGCGTTGGCAAGTCAACCACACCTCGCCTTCTACCTCAAAGGATAAATGCAGAACATTATTACGGCGGTATAGATGCGTGTGTACTGGCAAATTAGTTTGTTGATGCTCATCAGTCAACGAAGCGGCTAAGCGCTCAAAGGAAGTAGGATTGACTTCACCTTGCCACTCAAAGCCCGTATCTTCCCATTTATTCAAAGAGATGTATTCAGGCATACGTACGTGAGATGACGCTTTATTATCTTGAGTGACAGTCTCTGATTTAGAGTTAGTTTGAGAAGGTGACATAAGCGGCCTCGCTGATCAAAATGGGGTATAATATTGCTTGCCATACTAACTGAAAGCGCGGTAGGACACTAGCGCAAGTATGTTACTGTTTTTGCAGCGTTAAAACTGCGAATTATTAGTACCAATAGCTCTGTTTTTAGTCATCAATTTTTAGTCATTTGTCGCTAATTGTTACGAGCGACTTTTCTATATAATTAAAATCTCTATGATAACCACAATCCTGACAACTGATACTCATACCGACTTCTCTACTCTGTTGACCAACGGTGCCGCTAATAGGCTCCTAGAAGCGCTTAATGCCTTAGCTGATAAGGAAGCTGATAAGTCTAGCTCAAAGAATAGCAGTTTGACAATCGATTGCAGTAACTTTGATGCTGATGATCTAAAGCTATTGGCTGACGACGATAAAGCGACTACAGCTTTGATACAGCTATTTAATCAGCTCTTTGTTGATCAGCAGGTAGAGCTGGTGCGCGGTGCACATGAGCCAGAATATTTTCCAGCGAATAACGGTAACCTAGCCCGTATTGAGTTCGCGCATGGGTTCTTTAATAGCGCTTTGCATGAGATCAGCCACTGGTGTATCGCCGGACAGGCACGGCGACAGTTAAGCGACTTTGGCTATTGGTATGCAGCAGATGGTCGCAGTGAAGCCCAGCAGCATGCTTTTGAGCGTGTTGAGGTCAAACCGCAAGCTTTAGAGTGCTTGTTTACTTTAGCTTGTCAGCGTCCCTTTCAAGTATCCCAAGACAATCTATTTGCAGAATTCGATACTAGCCGTAGCACTTTTGCCAGTGACGTCTATCGGCAAGCGCAAAACTATATCGCTCAGCCGCAAAGCTTACCTAGGGATGCTCAGACTTTACTAAAAACACTCTTGAGCTTATTTGGTGATAAAGACACTCAATCAATTTATTAATAAAAATTACCAGTTAACGATTCGCCACCATTTGTAACCTGTCACTACTACTATCTAAAACTTTTTTGATTTTATACTGGGTATTGAATCGTTATTCATTTAATATAAATGAGAAAAACAATAAAAAAGAACTATAAACGAGGAGCCATTATGCAAACGCTGTATATTCATCCTGACAATCCGCAGCCTCGGCTTATCAAGCAAGCCGCTGACATGCTGCGAGATGACAAACTTATTATTTATCCGACTGATACCAGCTATGCGTTTGGCTGCCGTCTAGGCGCTAAGGACGCTTTAGAGAAGCTAAAGATGATACGCGAGCTTGATGATAAGCATCAATTCACCTTGCTGTGCCGCGATCTAAGCGAGATTGCCACTTATGCTACGGTCGATAATGTCCAATTCAAACAACTAAAAGCGCATACTCCTGCGCCGATTACTTTTATTTTGAATGCCACCAAAGATGTCCCAAAAAAGCTCGCTCATGCTAAGAAAAAGACCATCGGTATTCGCGTACCGAGCAATCCTATCGCACAAGCACTATTAGAAGCGATGGACGAGCCTATCTTGACCAGCTCACTTATTTTACCTGATCGTGACGATATTTTAGATGATCCTTTCGATATCGAAGAGCTATTAGATAATCAAGTTGATGGTCTCATAAATGCCGGCATTAAGACTACTAAGCTGACTACTATCGTCGATATGACCAATAGTCAACCTGAGGTTATCCGGCAGGGCGCGGCGGATGTCAGCGACTTGTTACTATAAAGGCTTTACATTATTTGTATTTTCAACTGCTCACTAAACGTAGGGTGCGTTCCATATGCCGATTGCCTTTAAGAACCACTTAAATATTAAAGCATAGAATGCACCTTACAAATAATGTAATAGCTTTAGATCTAAATTTCAGACATAAAAAAAGCGCCAATAAATTGGCGCTTTTTTGTACAAAACCTAAACGGCTTATAGACTAGTCGCGGTCAACTAATTCTACATAAGCCATAGGTGCGTTATCACCATCACGGTGACCACACTTAACGATACGCAGATAACCACCTGGACGCGTTTGGTAACGAGGTCCTAACGTGCTAAATAGTTTACCTACCATAGCTTTGCTACGCATACGGCTAAATGCCAAGCGACGGTTAGCAACGCTATCTTCTTTTGCTAGAGTAATTAATGGCTCGGCAACGCGGCGTAATTCTTTAGCTTTTGGTAAAGTTGTTTTGATCAGTTCATGCTCAAACAATGAGTTAGTCATGTTCTGGAACATTGCTTTACGATGACTGCCGGTACGACCCAGCTTGACTCCACTCTTACGATGGCGCATAGTCAAATATCCTTAATGTTTAACGGCTGCGATAAGAGAAGCGATCATCAACCCGCAGGTCAGCTGGTGGCCAGTTATCTAGGCGCATACCAAGCTCTAAATCTTTAGACGCCAAAACGTCTTTGATTTCGGTTAATGACTTCTTACCAAGATTTGGGGTTTTTAGAAGTTCAGTCTCTGAACGCTGTACCAAATCACCGATATAGTAAATGTTTTCAGCTTTTAAGCAGTTGGCTGAGCGAACCGTTAGTTCAAGATCGTCCACAGGGCGTAATAGCACAGGATCGACCTCTTCTTTCTCTTTCACAGGCTCAGGCGCTTCTTCAGCTTCTAAATCAACAAAGATTGAAATCTGTTGTTGTAAAATAGTGGCCGCTTTACGAATTGCTTCTTCTGGATCTATAGTGCCATTAGTTTCAAGCTCAATGATAAGACGATCAAGGTCAGTACGCTGTTCAACACGAGCGTTCTCTACTTGATAAGCAACCCGCAGTACTGGGCTAAAGCTTGCATCAAGCTTTAAGCGGCCAATCGCTTTGGTATCACCATCTTCACGGCGCTGATTTGCTGGCTCATATCCACGACCCATCACTACGCGCAGACGCATCTTAAGATGACCGCGCTCACTCAACGTACCCAATACTAACTCTGGGTTAATAATGTCTACGTTGTGCGGCAATTCAATATCTGCAGCAGTAATGGTGCCTGGACCTTGTTTATCCAAGGTCAAGAATACTTCATTTTGGTCATGAAGCGTCAATGCCAAGCCTTTTAAATTCAAAAGCAAGTCAAGGACATCTTCTTGCAGACCCTCTAAAGTTGAGTATTCATGGTCAACACCATCAATCTCAGCTTCGATGACTGCAGCACCAGGTAATGAAGATAACAAGATGCGACGCAGGGCATTCCCTAAGGTATGACCAAAGCCGCGTTCTAACGGTTCGAGCGTGACTTTCGCAATCGTCTCGTTAACCGTATCCACGTTAATGGCATTCGGCGTTAGAAACTCAGTTGCATTTAGCATCATGATGTCACCTCGATTTGTTTATCTGGATTAATTAACGTTAATGGCTCAATGCTATAAGCATAACATTGAGCAGTACGTTACTTACTTAGAGTATAGCTCAACGATCAAGCTTTCGTTGATTTCAGCAGGTAGATCAATACGATCTGGAGCATGTTTAAACGTGCCCTGTAGTTTGCTGTTGTCAACATCAAGCCATTCTGGAATACCACGTTGTGATGCTAGTTCCATAGCGTTTTTAATACGTAGCTGTTCGCGAGACTTCTCTTGAATAGCAATGACATCACCATCTTGCAACTGGATTGATGGAATGTTCACACGAACAAACTCATCACGGCCAGCTTTTTTTACCATAACAGTGCGATGGCTGACTAGCTGACGTGCTTCAGCGCGAGTTGAGCCAAAGCCCATGCGGTATACCACGTTATCCAAACGACTCTCAAGCATAGCTAGTAGGTTCTCACCCGTAGCACCGCGCTTACGCGCCGCTTCTTTGTAGTAGTTTGCAAATTGACGCTCAAGTACGCCATAGATACGCTTAACTTTTTGTTTTTCGCGTAGCTGTAGAGAATACTCTGAGCTCTTGTTACGGCTTACACCGTGCTGACCAGGTGGACGACCAGCTTTCTTTGTTTTAACATCATACGGCTTAACACCAGACTTAAGGCCTAAGTCAGTGCCTTCGCGACGTGATAATTTGAGTTTTGGTCCAATATAACGGGCCATTGTTCTGTCTCCTTTAAGCTCTTATTATTAAAAGCTTCGTCTCTAATATTAGACGCGGCGCTTTTTCGGCGCACGGCAACCATTGTGTGGGATTGGGGTTACATCAGAGATGCTGTTAATTTTATAACCCAATGCACCTAGTGCTCTTACCGCAGACTCACGACCCGGTCCTGGTCCTTTGACCAAAACATCGACATTCTTAACACCATATTCTTGAGCCGCTTTACCAGCGACTTCAGCTGCAACCTGAGCGGCAAATGGTGTAGATTTACGTGAACCACGGAAGCCTTGTCCACCTGAAGTGGCCCAAGCCAATGCATTACCTTGACGATCGGTAATCGTTACAATGGTGTTATTAAAAGACGCATGGATATGGGCAACGCCCTCCGATACTGAACGACGAGTCACCTTTTTGCGACTACGAGTGTCTTTAGCCATCTTTTAGCTTCCTAAGTTAATTATCTTTTGAGAGGGCGTGTCGGACCCTTACGAGTACGAGCGTTGTTTTTGGTATTTTGACCACGAACAGGTAGGTTACGGCGATGGCGAATGCCACGGTAACAACCTAAGTCAACCAAACGCTTGATATTCATTGACACTTCACGACGAAGATCACCTTCAGTCATGTATTCTGCAACTTGTGCACGGATAGCATCTAACTGTGTATCATCTAACTGACTAACTTTAGTTGTAGGGGCAATGCCAACTGCTTCTAGAATTTTCTGAGCAGTGGTACGACCTATACCAAAGATGTAAGTTAGTGAAATAACAGCATGCTTATTATCCGGAATGTTTACGCCGGCAATACGAGCCATTGATTTCTCTCCATTAAAGAAAAATATGCATTATTTATTATAAATAGCGCATTTTTCAGATTTGTTGCTGTTGATACCTCACTTCTATCTCCCTACTTTGAAGCTTTTATTATCATTAACAGATAATAAGAGTGCTACTAAAGCAGAAGTTATAAAATTTTTTGGTATGAACTACGGCAAGTGGCGGATGATATCGCATCCGCCACTTTTTTTCAAGTATTAATTTAATAAACTGTTTAGGCTTAACGCCATGATCAGTTTTTAATTAACCTTGGCGTTGCTTGTGGCGCGGTTCAGCTGTGCAGATAACATGTACACGACCTTTACGGCGTACAATCTTGCAGCTACCACAAATCTTTTTTACTGAGGCTTGAACTTTCATGGAATGCTCCTTGAATAACCACCACACTCGCTTATGGCTGAGTGGGTGATTGAATTAACGTCTGATCATGGTATTGATGGGTCATCAAATGCGCTTGAATTTGCGAGATGAAGTCCATTACCACAACCACCATAATCAGTAGCGACGTACCACCAAGTTGGAACGGCACACCAAATGAGGATTGAACGACCATCGGCATCAAACAAATAACCGTCATGTACATCGCGCCAATAAAGGTTAGTCGATTTAACACATGGTCAAGATAACGCTGAGTTTGTTGTCCGGGGCGAATACCTGGAATATACGCTCCACTACGTTTAAGGTTTTCTGCAACCTCGCGTGGACTAAAAACCAATGCCGTATAAAAATAGCAAAAGAAGATAATCATCGCACCAAACAGTACTAGATATAGCGGCTGTCCAGGAGACAACACCAACGCTATATTTTGTAATATCTTTTGGGTAAAAGTAGGATCAGCCGATTGACCAACCCACTGCCCTAAACTCGCTGGAAACAGTAATAAGGAGCTAGCAAAAATAGCGGGAATAACCCCTGCCATGTTTAATTTCAGCGGCAAATGTGACTGCTGCTGAGCATAAATTTTGCGACCTTGTTGCTGCTTTTGCGCATAGTTTACTGGGACACGGCGCTGCGCACGTTCGATATAAACGATACCGGCGGTTACCGCAATGCCTAATATTACAAAGATAAAGAGTACAATCAAGTTCATCTGACCTTGATTGACCTGTTCGATCGATTGCGAAATCATACCTGGCGTACCGGCGACAATGCTTGCAAAAATAAGCATTGAGATACCGTTACCTACGCCGCGCTCTGTAATCTGCTCACCAAGCCACATCAAGAACATAGCGCCTGCAACCAACGAGGTTACAGCAGGAATATAAAAGGTCAGACCGGAAGATAAAGTCAGATTCTGACTGATCAAACCGGCACACATCCCTAATGACTGCACCAAAGCCAAAGCAAGCGTCCCTTGACGGGTATACTTATTCAGCGTACGTCGACCTGCTTCACCCTCTTTTTTGAGAGCTTCAAGCGAAGGTACGACTGCCGACATCATCTGTACAATAATTGACGCTGAGATGTACGGCATGATACCTAGTGCCATAATTGACATACGCTCAAGCGCGCCACCTGAGAACATATTAAACATGCTCAAAATAGTGTTTTCGTTGCGCGAGAACAAATCTGCCAAGTTGACCGGGTTAATACCCGGTACTGGAATATGAGACCCTAAACGATAAACAATCAATGCGCCAATCAAAAATAACAAACGCGTCCAAAGCTCGTCATACTTACGTATAAAAGCGAAAGGATTGAGCGGAATACCACTTGAGGTCATTGATTGTTTTGACACGTTACTACTCCTCGATGCTACCACCAGCAGCTTCGATTGCTTGCTTGGCGCCTTTAGTTACTTTGATACCTTTAAAGGTATAAGCTTTAGTAACTTCGCCTGATAGCATAACACGGGCACGTTTCATGTCGTGACGGATAAGGTTAGCTGCTTTTAGAGTCTCTAAGCTAATCACATCGCCTTCAACTTTATTCAGCTCAGACAAACGTACCTCAGCGGTAGTCATTGCCATTTTACTGGTAAAGCCAAATTTTGGTAGACGACGATATAAAGGCATTTGACCACCTTCAAATCCTGAACGAACGCTAGAACCTGAACGTGATTTTTGACCTTTTACACCGCGGCCACCTGTCTTACCAAGACCTGAACCGATACCACGACCACGACGTTGGGCAGTTTTCTTCGCGCCAACACCTGGTGATAATTCGTTTAATCTAAGTCCCATTACGCTTCCTCCACTTTTACCATGTAGTTGACGCGATTGACCATACCACGGGTTGAAGGAGTATCTTCAACGATGACTGTATGATTAATACGGCGTAAACCCAATCCTTTCAAGCTAGCTTTGTGGCTCTTGAGGCGATGGGCACCTGATTTAAATTGAGTGACTTTCATTTTTTTCATCGTAACTCACCTAGTCTAAGTTAACCCAAAATTTCGTCTACAGATTTACCACGTTTTGCTGCCATCTTCTCTGGAGTTGACATATCACGTAAACCGTTGAATGTCGCGCGAACGACGTTAGCGGTATTGGTAGAACCATGACACTTTGTTAAAACATCTTTAACACCAGCAACTTCTAATACCGCACGCATTGCGCCACCAGCGATTACGCCAGTACCTTCAGATGCAGGCTGCATATAGACCTTGCTCGCACCGTGACGTGCTGCAATAGGATGATGCAAAGTGGCTTCATTAAGATCCACAGTGATCATATTGCGTTTAGCTGCTTCTAAAGCTTTTTGGATAGCAGCTGGTACTTCGCGCGCTTTACCACGGCCGAAACCAACGCGGCCATTACCATCACCCACTACCGTTAAAGCAGTGAAAGAGAAGATACGACCACCTTTAACCACTTTTGCAACGCGATCAACGGTAACTAGGCGTTCTACTAAACCATCGCTTTGTTCATTTTTATCATTTCTATCGTTTCTAGCCATGATTAAAACTCCAATCCATTTTCGCGAGCAGCTTCAGCTAAAGCTTTTACTCGACCATGATATTTAAAACCACTACGGTCAAAGGCAACTTTCGTAATACCAGCTGCTTTTGCGCGTTCTGCGATCATTTGTCCTACAGACGTCGCTGCATCAGCGTTACCAGTCGCGCCTGAACGCAAGCTGCTGTCTAAGGTAGATGCCTGAGCGATCACTTCACCACCGTTCGGAGAGATAATCTGGGCATAGATGTGCTTTGGTGTGCGGTTTACCGTAAGACGATTAACGCCTAAATGACGGATATGTGCACGGGTTTTTTTAGCTCGACGCAGACGAGCTGCTTTTTTATCAAACATGTCCTCTCACCTTATTTTTTCTTGGCTTCTTTGCGAATAATGCGCTCGTCACTATAACGAATACCTTTACCTTTGTAAGGCTCTGGCGGACGGAAACCACGGATATTAGCCGCTGCTTGACCAAGTTGCTGCTTATTGTTTGATTTCAAAACAATTTCAGTTTGCGTTGGCGTTTCAGCTGACACACTTTCAGGCAACGTATATTCTACTGGATGTGAATAACCAACGTTTAAGGTTACTTTATCGCCAGCAGCTTGTGCACGATAACCAACACCGATTAGCTGAAGGCGCTTCTCGAACCCTTCGCTAACGCCTTTAACGTGGTTGTTAAGTAAGGCGCGAACGGTGCCAGTGTGCATCATGGCTTCTTTTGAATCGACTGTAGGTGAGAGAATGATAGTATCATCTTCCTGTTTCAGCTCGACCAATTCATGCAGGTGTAAAGACATAGTACCGTTCTTGCCTTTCACTTCGACCTGCCGATCGTTCAAAGTAACACTTACGCCGCTAGGCAGTGTCACTGGGGCTTTAGCCACACGAGACATAGGAATATTCCTTAAAAAAATTAAAACATCTGTTAGCTGACCACTATCAAAACATAAATTAAATTCAGTTAGGATAATAGCGAAAAAACTAACAGGCTAAAAAGCGTGTTAGTTTATCATAATTGATCTTAATTAACACCTATCAATTTATAATTAGTAAGTGCTGATGTGATATCAGGCTTACAGCTATTCAAAAAAATAGTCTGTAAGCTTAATAAGATACAAATAGACTTTATCGTTTTATTGCGTAGCAGAAATGCTAATTAAGCAACAAATGCAACGATTTCACCACCGATACCAGCAGCGCGAGCAGCACGATCACTCATGATACCTTGACTGGTTGATACGATAGCCACACCCATACCTTGCTTAACAGTAGGGATATTGTCTTTACCGCGATGCTGGCGTAGGCCAGGACGGCTATAACGTTGAATAGTTTCGATGACAGCTTTGCCTTCGAAATATTTAAGCTCGATAGTTAATGTCGCTTTGTTGTTCGCTTCTTCGCTAACTTCAGCGCTGGCTACATAACCTTCACTAACCAAAAGGTCAGCGATAGATTTACGTAGTTTTGAGCTTGGCATAGCTACGGACACTTTATTAGCCATTTGTGCGTTGCGAATACGGGTTAGCATATCCCCAACAGTATCTTGCATACTCATGTGATTACTCCTTACCAGCTTGCTTTACGAACACCAGGCACATCGCCTTGCATGACACGCTCACGCAGCATATTGCGTGATAAGCCAAACTTGCGGAAGTAACCGTGAGGACGACCGGTGATAGCACAACGATTACGCAGACGTACTGGTGATGAGTTGCGTGGTAGAGCTTGTAGCTCTAACATTGCATCCATACGCTCTTCGTCACTTGCGTTGATGTCACTGATAGTTTCTTTTAGCTTCACACGCTTCTCAGCGTATTTAGCAACCATTTTTTCGCGCTTTAATTCGCGGTTGATCATGCTCTTCTTTGCCATAACGTCTTTACCTTATTTGAATGGGAAGCCGAATGCTTTGAGTAACGCACGACCTTCTTCATCAGAACTTGCTGACGTAGTGATTGTCACATCCATACCACGGATACGATCAATTTTATCATAGTCTACTTCTGGGAATACGATTTGCTCTTTGATACCCAATGAGTAGTTACCACGTCCGTCAAAAGCTTTAGGTGAAAAACCACGGAAGTCACGAATACGAGGAATCGCAATAGCAATGAGACGATCTAAAAATTCGTACATTTGCTCACCGCGAAGCGTTACTTTACAGCCAATTGGCCACTCTTCACGAATTTTGAAACCAGCAACTGATTTGCGTGCTTTGGTGACAACAGGCTTTTGACCAGCGATAGCGGTCATGTCTGCTACAGCACCTTCAAGTAACTTCTTATCTTGTGATGCGCCGCCGACACCCATGTTCAATGTGATTTTAGTGATTTTAGGCACTTGCATCACATTTTCTACACCGATCTCTTTTTGAATCTGCTGCTTGAGTTCATTGTTATATAAAGCTTTTAATCTTGCCATTACTATTACACCCTTAGTGTCTTACGCAGTCGCCACTACTTCACCATTTGAGCGATAAACGCGTTGTTTCACGCCTTCATCGTTCGTCTGATAAGTAATACGGTCTGCTTTTTGGGTTTGCGCATTTAAGATTGCGACATTTGAAATATGCAAAAAGGCTTCTTGCTTAACGATACCACCCTCGCTACCAGTCGCCTGATTTGGCTTTTGGTGTTTGGTGACGATGTTAATGCCTTCGACTTTGATGCGATCGTTTTTAACAGCTTGTACAGTACCTTGCTTGCCTTTGTCTTTACCAGCAATCACGATAACTGTATCGCCTTTACGTAATTTAGCCATGGGTTACCTCACAATACTTCTGGTGCTAGGGATACAATTTTCATAAACTGATCACCACGTAGTTCACGAGTTACCGGTCCAAAAATACGAGTTGCAATTGGTGCTTTGTTTTGGTTGAGCAATACCGCAGCATTGTCATCAAAACGAATCACTGAACCATCAGAGCGACGAACGCCTTTTTTGGTACGTACAACTACCGCATTCATCACGTCGCCTTTTTTGACACGACCACGAGGAATAGCTTCTTTAACCGTTATCTTAATGATATCGCCGACAGATGCATAACGACGATGAGAACCACCCAGTACTTTAATGCACTGAACTCTTCTTGCACCGCTATTGTCTGCAACTTCCAGCATAGATTCGACCTGAATCATAGCGTTACTCCACACGTATGAGCAATAAAAGCCAGTTGCTGCCGCTTGCACAGTATGAGTAAGCGGCAGGTTTATACTAGTAGCCGCATTTTACTCATAGGTGTGTGATAAACGCTCGGCGCAATCAGCATCCCTAAAAAGGCGGATATTTTAACAGCTTCTGACTTTCAATGCAATTTACTTAAATTTTTTCTACAGTTTCAACCACGTCAACTAAAGTCCAAGACTTTGTTTTTGAGATTGGACGCGTTTCTTTGATGCGGACAAGATCGCCTTGTTGGCAGACATTGTTCTCATCGTGGGCTTTGATTTTAGTAGAACGACGAAGCTGTTTGCCATACAAAGGATGACGAACCAGACGCTCAATCAAAACCGTGATGGACTTATCCATCTTGTTGCTCACAACACGTCCTGTTAGGACGCTAGCATTGGTAGTTGCTTGATTGTTATCGCTCATGAGTCGCCTCGTTGTTTCTCGTTGATCAAAGTCTGAAGCTGAGCAATCGTACGACGATTGGCACGTACTTCATGGGTGTTCCCCAACTGACCGGTTGCTTTAGCCATACGAATACGGAAAGCATCAAGTTGCTTTTCATCAAGTAACTGGGTCAGTTCTTCTAATGATTTATCACGTAATTCACTGATCTTCATTACATTATCGTCCGCTTAACAATGGTAGTTTTAAAGGGCAGTTTTGCTGCTGCAAGCGTTAAGGCATCGCGAGCAAGCTCTTCTGAAACCCCTTCGATTTCGTATAGCACTTTACCAGGTTTGATTTCGCAGACCCAATACTCGACAGGACCTTTACCTTTACCCATACGTACTTCTAGAGGCTTATTAGTAATTGGCTTGTCTGGGAAAACACGAATCCAAATCTTACCACCACGCTTAATCTTACGAGTGATAGTACGACGTGCTGCTTCAATTTGACGAGCAGTCATACGACCACGAGTCAAAGATTTTAGACCAATTTGTCCGAATGCAACGGTGCTTCCACGATGAGCGAGCCCTGTGTTACGACCTTTGTGCATTTTACGAAACTTGGTACGTTTTGGCTGTAACATAGTTTAACCTCTGTCTGAGTTTCGACGGTTTGAGTTTCCGCGACCACGGCGTTTTGGCGCACGAGTCTGCTCTTCTTTGACCGGATTATAAACACTGTTCATACCGTCAAGGATTTCACCGCGGAAGATCCAAACTTTTACACCGATAGTGCCGTAAGTCGTTTCCGCACGTATTGACGCATAATCAATGTCAGCACGTAGTGTGTGCAATGGCACACGACCTTCACGGTACCATTCAGTACGAGCAATCTCAGCGCCGCCTAGACGACCAGAGAGCTCAACTTTGATACCTTTCGCACCAGAGCGCATGCTGTTTTGTACCGCGCGCTTCATAGCACGGCGGAACATGACACGGCGCTCAAGCTGGCTACCGATACCGTCTGCTACCAGACGAGCATCAAGATCAGGCGAGGTAATCTCTTCGATATTGACCTGAGCAGGTACGCCCATAATTTTGGTCAATTCTTTTTGCAATCTTTCGATATCTTCGCCTTTCTTACCGATAACGATACCAGGACGCGCAGTGGCGATGGTAATCTTAGCGGCGCCAGTAGGACGCTCGATCGTGATGTTGCTGATCATCGCGTTGTCTAGCTTTTTGCGCAAGTATTCACGAACTTGGATGTCGTTGATGAGGTATTCTGAGTATTGCTTTGGATCAGCATACCAGTTTGCATTATGCTTTTTGACAACACCAAGACGAATTCCGATTGGATGTACTTTCTGACCCATAGCTTATTCTCCTACCTTTATAGTGATGTGACAGGTACGCTTACTGATACGATCAGCGCGACCCTTAGCACGTGGTAGGATACGCTTTAGCGTAATGCCTTCATCAACGTAGATAGTCGCAACTTTTAGGTCGTCGATATCTAGGCCGTGATTATGTTCGGCATTGGCGATGGCTGAGTTAAGGCATTTCTTAACAAAGACTGCGCCTTTTTTATTGCTATACGTTAGGATATCCAAAGCACGCTCAATCGGCTTGCCACGAACTTCATCAGCAACGAGTCTAACTTTTTGTGCCGAGATGGCGGCACCGCGTAATTTTGCAGTTACTTCCATGGTAAGCACCTTATCTTTTTGCTTTTCTGTCAATGCCATGACCACGATACGTACGAGTCGGGGCAAATTCACCTAGTTTATGACCAACCATCTGCTCGCTGATAATGACAGGTACGTGAGTACGGCCATTATGAACAGATAAGGTTAAGCCAACCATTTGGGGCAGAATCATCGAGCGACGCGACCATGTTTTAATGGGCTTGCGTGAGTTGGTGTCAATAGCATTCTCAACTTTGGCAAACAAATGCGCATCAATGAATGGACCTTTTTTCAATGAACGAGGCATGAAATTCTTCCTTATTTCTTCTTGGCGCGGCGGCGACGGATGATCATATTGTCAGTACGCTTATTATGACGCGTTTTAAGTCCTTTAGACTTCTGACCCCAAGGGCTAGTTGGATGGCGACCTTTAACACGACCTTCACCACCACCATGTGGGTGATCAACCGGGTTCATAGCGACACCACGGACTGAAGGACGAACACCACGCCAACGTGAGGCACCGGCTTTACCAAGTGACTTCAAGTTGTTTTCAGTGTTAGATACTTCACCAATAACCGCACGGCACTCAACGTGTACACGGCGAGTCTCGCCTGAACGTAGACGTAGAATCGCGTAGATACCATCACGGCCTAGTAGCTGTACGCTTGCACCCGCTGAACGAGCCATCTGTGCGCCTTTACCGATTTTTAATTCGATATTATGGATCACAGTACCCAAAGGGATGTTTTTAAGCGGCATACAGTTGCCTGGACGAATTGGAGCCGTATCACCTGATAATACTGAATCACCAACTTTTTGCTTCTTAGCAGCAATAATATAACGGCGCTCACCATCAGCGTACTTAAGTAGAGCAATATGAGCAGTACGGTTAGGATCATATTCGATACGCTCAACCACAGCTGGGATATTGTCTTTAGTACGTTTGAAGTCAATGATACGATAATGATGCTTGTGACCACCGCCGATGTGGCGAGAAGTTATGCGACCATTGTTATTACGACCACCTGACTTACCTTTTGATTCGACAAGTGCTGCATAAGGACGACCTTTATAAAGGTGTGGATGCACCACTTTTTCAACAAAACGACGGCCTGGTGATGTTGGCTTTGCTTTTACGATAGGCATGAGTGTAATCCTTATTCGTTGTTCGCTGTTTCACTAGTAGAATCAGTCGTATTTGCGACCTCTTCACCAGCATCAGCCATTTGTACATCTTGACCAGCTTTTAAGGTAACATAGGCTTTTTTGAAGTCATTACGACGGCCGATGCTTCTACCAAAACGCTTTGTCTTACCTTTAACATTCAAAGTGTTCACCTTAGTGACTTCAACACCTTCAAACATCAACTCAACTGCTTTTTTGATTTCAAGCTTAGTGGCATTAGAATCAACTTTGAATACTTGCACACCAAATGAATCACCAAGCATTTGAGATTTTTCTGAGAATACAGGTCCTCTTAAGACCTGATAAAGTCTTGCGTTATTCATGCTAGTGCTTCCTCAAATTGTTTCGCAGCTTCAACTGACATGATGACTTTGTCAAAGGCGATCAAGCTCACTGGATCCACTTCAGATGTACCTAGTACATTGACGTGTGGAATATTGCGAGCAGCTAAATATAAATTCTCGTCAACTTCTTTGGTGACGATCAATGCGCGCGGCGCATCTAATTCATTTAGCTTTGCGATCAGCTCTTTGGTCTTAGGTGCAGAAACACTTATCTCTTCAACTAAAATCAAACGCTCTTGGCGAATGAGTTCAGCTAGGATGCACTGCATAGCACCGCGGTACATTTTGCGGTTAACTTTTTGTGACCAGTCTTGTGGCTTCGCAGCAAATGCGCGACCA
Source organism: Psychrobacter sp. TB20-MNA-CIBAN-0197 (assembly GCF_040309765.1). NCBI lineage: Bacteria > Pseudomonadati > Pseudomonadota > Gammaproteobacteria > Moraxellales > Moraxellaceae > Psychrobacter > Psychrobacter sp. TB20-MNA-CIBAN-0197. Next base: position 27,199 of record NZ_JBEOPC010000018.1, on the reverse strand, counting down.
CCAGAACGCCAGATTGGGCTACGAATAGAGCCTGCACGAGCGCGACCAGTACCTTTTTGGCGCCATGGCTTGATGCCACCGCCAGAAACTTCGGCACGGGTTTTCTGCGCACGTGTACCTTGGCGAGCACCAGCTAAATAAGCGGTGACGACTTGATGCACTAATGCTTCGTTGAATTCACGACCAAAAGCCGTATCAGAAAGCTCAACCGCCGCACCTGTAACTGTTTTTAAATCCACGTTAATCCCCTTGCTTAGGCTTTGACTGACGGACGTACGATAACGTCGCCACCGGTGGCACCAGGGATGGCACCCTTGATGACAAGTAACCCTTTTTCAGCATCAACTGAGACCACTTCTAGGCCTTGTACGGTGACGCGCTTGTTACCCATCTGACCTGGCATCTTTTTGCCTTTGAATACTTTACCTGGTGACTGGTTTTGACCAGTTGAACCAAGGGCACGATGAGAGACTGAGTTACCATGAGTGGCGTCTTGCATGCTAAAGTTATGACGCTTTACGCCGCCTTGAAAGCCTTTACCTTTACTCTGTCCTGTGACATCAACAATCTGACCTTGTTCAAATAGGTCAGCTAGGATCTCACCACCAATCTCACGGCCTTCAAGGTCGCTATCATTGGTACGAAATTCCCAAACACCGCGGCCCGCTTTAACGCCAGCTTTTGCGAAGTGACCTTTTTGAGCTGCAGTTACGCGGCTGTCACGACGAGTGCCTGTGGTGATTTGAATGGCTTGATAGCCATCTACGTCATTACTTTTTACTTGAGTAATGCGGTTTGCATCGACCTCAATCACAGTAACAGGGATAGAAACACCTGCTTCTGTGAAGATTCGGGTCATGCCGCATTTTTTACCGACTAAACCGATCGCCATTTTAAACCTCTTTATATCTTCTATTAATGGATTGGGCGTTGTTGCGTATTAACCCAAAGCAATTTGGACGTCAACACCTGCCGCTAAATCTAACTTCATTAACGCGTCCACAGTTTTGTCAGTAGGCTGAACGATATCAACCATACGCTTGTGAGTACGGATTTCGTACTGGTCACGAGCGTCTTTGTTGACGTGTGGCGAGGTTAAAACGTCGAAGCGCTCAATGCGAGTCGGCAACGGTACAGGACCACAAACTTGCGCACCGGTGCGCTTTGCTGTATCAACAATCTCTTGTGCCGATTGATCAATCAGACGATGATCAAAAGACTTAAGACGGATACGGATTCTCTGGTTAGCCATGCCAGCAAGCTCCTAATATGTGCTTTGTTCATTCTTGCGCTGCAAGTGGATAAACATAAGCCGTTTGGTTAAAGATCTACTTTAAGCGGCTTCTTATTCTTTGTCAGACTTCTCTGAAAAATCAGGCTCTTGAAGAGAACCAGCAGCGTGCCAAAAGCAAAATAATTTAAAGCCCCGCCGACTCTTCCAGTTATCGGAAAAATCAGCAAAGCCATAATGAAATAGTGCTAGAAACGATGCTCTAGCTGTCATAGCAGCCGCTTTTTCTTAGGCGGATGCTTATAATTCAGTGGTGTGTATTATACACACCTTGTCGCTCATTGCAAGGGTAATATTAATCCAAAACGATATCGTATTGCTCTTGCGTGTATAAGTTCTCTACCTCAAAGGTAATAACTCGCCCTAGTAGATACTCCAGATCAGCGACAGTATCGGCCTCTGTGGTTAGCAGTAAGTCAATCACTGCTGCATGAGCGACTACCGTAAACTTCTTTGGCGAATTATAAGTACGCGCGCAGCGCATAATTTCGCGAAATATCTCAAAGCAGACAGTCTCAGCGGTTTTGACAAACCCGCGCCCCTCGCAAGTGGCACAAGGCTCACATAGCTGCTGACCTAAGGACTCACGCGTGCGCTTACGGGTCATCTCAACCAGACCCAGCTCGCTGACTTGGGTGATATTGGTTTTGGCATAATCTTCGGTCAATTGCTGCTGCAAGCTGCTTAGGACATCATCCTTATGCTCTTGCTCCAACATATCGATAAAGTCGAGAATAATAATACCGCCTAAATTACGCAGACGCAGCTGCCTTGCTATTGCATGCGTGGCTTCAAGGTTGGTTTTATAAACGGTATCCTCTAAGGATCTACCACCGACAAAGGAGCCAGTATTGACATCAATAGTGGTCATCGCTTCAGTTTGATCGATAATCAGATAGCCGCCTGATTTTAGGTTCACTCGGCGTTTTAGGGCATCGCTTAGATCGTCTTCAACACGGTGGACATCAAATAAAGCAGGCTCAGCGGTATAATGAATAATACGGTCATAAACAAAAGGCACAAACTCTTTGGCAAAGTAGCGTAGCTGCGCGTAGATTTGAGCATCATCGATGATGACCTTTTCGGTATCGATATGGACTAAATCACGGATGGAGCGTAGCGGCAACGATAGCTCTTGATAGATAAGCTCTGAGCTTTGATGATGTCTCATTTCTTGCCGGCGCGCACCGATAGTACGCCACAGCTGCAGCAGATAATAGATATCCTCTTCAAGCTTATTGACTGGGACACGCTCAGCGGCAGTACGCGCGATCAGGCCGCCTTGCAGATTAACCGTTTGCATCAGGCAAGTCAGCTCAGTCTTTAGGCGGCTGCGCTCCTCCTCGCCATCAATACGCTGAGAGATGCCGATATGATCACTAGATGGCAAATACACCAAATAACGTGACGGCAAAGAGATGTTAGTAGTAAGGCGCGCACCTTTACTGCCCAGCTGATCTTTAGTGACTTGTACTAAAATGCGCTGACCTTCATGCAGGCGATGTTGAATGAGGTTTTGGCTAGCCGCAGAGACGATTTCAGTGGTTTTGACCGCTGTACTTTCAGCGCTGACTACCGGCGGCGTAGCAGCGAGTGTCGACACTAAGCTTTCAGCTTTATCTTGTTGCATCTTAAGCGTGCTGGTCGTTTGGCTGTTACTGGCTGGATCTGGCTTTTGGCTAGGCTCGCTTTTACTGACAGCTCTAGGCGGACGCTGCATATCGTTGACATGCAAAAAAGCAGTACGCGATTGGCCGATGTCGACGAATGCAGCTTGCATACCAGGCAGCACTCGTACCACTGTTCCTAAATAGATGTTGCCAACTAAGCCAAGTTTATGATGGCGCTCAATGTAGATCTCACTGAGTACCCCATTATCCATAACTGCTACGCGCGACTCCATCGGACTAACATTGATCAGCAGCTCTTCAGACATAATGCCTCTTCTTATATGGTCTTATATGACACAGCTTTAATGACAGTGACTCTCGTTAAGGATTTATAGTGTAGCAAATAGCACGCGCATCTGCCCACTCCCCTGCCGTATCATTATGTGAGTTTGCTCCTCTTAGCTAACTTGCAGCTCATCAATCAAAGCGACAGTCTGCGCCAAAGGTAAACCGACGACATTGGTATAACTGCCGCTGATACGAGTAACCCAAGCAGCTGCTAAGCCCTGAATACCATAGCCGCCCGCCTTGTCTGCTGGCTCACCGCTGTCCCAATAGCTATCCATCATTGCCTGAGTTAACGGGATAAAGCTGACATCGGTACTCTCCATCATTTGCCGCTCGGCTGTGATCTGCCACAGCTCTACCCCCTTATCATCGCAAGTAAGCTGCACTTTTACCGCACGTACTGCCGTCCAGACTTGATGAGTACTATCAGACATCTGCTGCCACATGCTATGCGCATGAGCGCGATCGACTGGCTTGACCAAAACCGTCTTGCCATCAGCTAGCACGCCAATGGTATCTGCGGTCAACACAATAGCCGTTGGCGTGCTTGAGATACTCGTACGCTCAGTACGATCCGCTAGCTGTAAATTCAACTGCTCAATAGCTGCATCAGACTTATCTTTGACCATCCGCTTTATATAAGTGGTCGGCAGCTCATCGGTAAGAGGCGTCTCATCGATATCGACACTCATAGTGTCAAAGCGCAATTGCGCCAAATCTAGCAGCTCACGACGACGCGGTGAGCCAGACGCTAAAATGATAGTAGACATAATACTTTTAGGGTTCTTAGGATTGATTGCTTACAGGTTTATTGATAAAAGCGCGGATTTATAGCATCGCAAAAGCTTATGGTTAGGCTTAGTTTATAAGCCTATGATTGAGCTTAACGAGTAAACTTGCGTAAAACTAAAAGCACCAAAGGCCAACTAATGATACTTAACGCTAATGCAAAAGCGGACTGAGCGATAAAAGTGCTTTGGGTGATTAGTTGTAATAACCAAAGCGTCGATTGAAATACCAACAAGCTTATAGTGGCGACTATCCAAGCGCTAAGCGTATTTAACTGCTTGAGATAAATACTAGAGAGCCTAATCGTAAAGGCCACGACCACAGCAGCAAAAGCCTGCTGACCAAGAAGGCTATCGGTCAATAAATCAGCGATAAGACCTATAGTAAAGGCAAGAAAGACACCGGCATAACGTGGCTGGAATAATAGCCAAAAAATAAGCACCATCACCATAAATAAAGGTCGTAGCGCAGCCAAATACTGACCCAAAGGATAGACGCTAAGCGATGAAGCGACAATAAAGCTCAGCACCATAGCGCTTATCAATAGCCCAGTAGGATGTTCAGAGTCCGGATACGCCATAACTGCTACCTGTACGAAAGCTTAGCGAGTATTGCTGATAGGTTTGCTAAACATAGATAAAAAACCTTACAGCCTGCTGTTTAAGTTACGATTAGAAGTGATACTGATAAGGCTCTTAGCGGCTTAGTTAATGACTAGCTGTTTCTCTAATTCGCTAACTCACGAATCGTGCGCTCTTTATCCTGTAGCACTAAGACGTAGGCGTTATCCACAAAATTGGCCGCGGGCGTCACCTTAATGCTCTTAAAGTTATCCGCTTGCGTATCTTCGATATGTGCAATCGTACCGACGCGGTAGCCTGCTGGAATACGGCCGCCAAGGCCTGAGGATATCAGCACATCACCAACGCGCACATCTGAGGTCTTAAACACATAATTTAGACTCAAAGAGGTCGGCAGACCGACGCCTGTCACAATCGCGCGCTGACCGGTGCGCTTGACTGTTACCGCCACAGATTGCTGCTCATCACTTATGAGTAATACACGGCTGGTATTGGGATAGACGTTAATGACTTGCCCTAATATGCCATGCTCATCGATGACGGTTTGTGCCACTTGGACGCCATCGCGCTCGCCTTTGTTAATCACCACGATTTGCTTGAGCAGGTTGGTATCGGTGCCAATAACTTGCGCCAGATTGAGATCAAACTGCTCAGGTCTTGTGGTTGATAAAATACCTTGCAAGCGTGCGTTTTGTGCCAAGATATAATCTTGCTGCTGAAGCTTGGCCTGCGCGTGTAGCAACTGCGACTTGAGTTGCACATTCTCACGGCGCAGCGACTCTTTGGACTGTAGCCTTCCACTCGCCCAATGTTTGGCGTAGCTTGGGAGCAGCGCTGATTGATAAATCGGCTGCATAGAGGCGTGGCTAGTATCGCGTATCGGCTTGAACCATTCTGGATTCTTACTATCAAACCACATCAAAACCAACGCCACTATCAGAGCGATAGCAGTGACGCGTAATGATAAAGGCTGACGAGCAAAAATACTGGGAGTCATATAAGATCTAGCTTCTTTAAAGAGTATAAGGGCTAAGCGGTGATTAAATATCTATAACTGATAGCAATAAAGGCCGCCTTATGACCGCCTTTATCGATAAATTTAATGAGGGTTGCTCATTTACTAAGCTGCCCATTGACTTAGACGCTTAAGCGGTTAAACGAAGATCATATTCAAGCTTTTGTTATTAATAAAATCAAGCGCCATACCGCCGCCGCGACTAACACAAGTTAATGGATCTTCAGCGACTGTCACCGGTAGGCCGGTCTCTCTTGAGACAAGCTTATCCAAATCGCGTAGCAAAGCACCGCCGCCGGTCAAGACGATACCGCGCTCAGCGATGTCCGAAGACAGCTCAGGCGGGGTCTGCTCAAGCGCGGCTTTGACCGCACTGACGATACCACTTAGCGGATCACTTAACGCTTTTTGAATCTCTTGCGAATTGATCGTAAAGGTTTTAGGCACCCCTTCAGCCATACTACGGCCACGAACCTCTACTTCTAGCTGCTCTTCTTCATTGAGCGCTGAACCGACTTCAGTCTTGATGCGCTCGGCAGTGGTTTCACCTATCACGCAGCCGTGAGTACGGCGCACATGCGTGATGATCGCTTCATCAAAGATATCACCGCCAATACGGATAGACTCAGCATAAACACAGCCCGATAGCGCGATAACTGCAATCTCAGTAGTACCGCCGCCAATATCGACCACCATAGAGCCACTTGCTTCATGGACAGGCATGCCAGCACCAATAGCCGCTGCCATTGGCTCCTCTAGCAACAAGACTTTGCTTGCACCTGCTGAAGATACCGCTTCACGAATGGCTTTGCGCTCTACTAGCGTTGACTTACAAGGTACACAAACCACCACGTTAGGCTGAGCCAAAAAGCGTTTCGCCTTTACCTTAGTAATGAAGTGTTTGAGCATCTTTTGCGTCACTTCAAAATCAGCGATGACGCCATCTTTTAAAGGCCTAATAGCGGTAATGTTCGCCGGCGTTCGACCTAGCATTTGCTTGGCATCGATACCTACCGCCGCAACCGTCGGATTTTGAGTGCGATTGCTGCGCAAAGCAACGACTGTTGGCTCATCGAGCACTACCCCTTTATTAGGGATAAAAATTAAGGTGTTGGCAGTGCCAAGATCAATGGCGATATTACTTGATAAAAATCCAAACAGGTTCATGACTATTATATCCAGCGTCTTACAAATGAAGGCAAATGAGGCGAATGAAACGGCTAAGGCGTACTTATTGGCAGTGTAAGGTCGGTATTTACCGCCTATGGTAACGAAAGCTTACCTATACAACAAGAGGGCCCTAAACTACAAAGATGAAAGTGGGCTAAATTATACCGATTTAGGATGAAAAAAACATGGCTATTTACAGGAGTGAAGTAATAAATAACATCTTAAATGCTAGAATTTGTTACAAAAACTAAAGCGATGCCGTTCATAATTGATGCCGTTTTTAATTAGTGTAACTAAGATACAAGGTATTATCTGTCTATGCTAGTTTTTATTACGACGCTGTACTCATCAAAACAGATTTATAGCTGAGACAACCTCTCTTTAAGAAGTAGTGAAATGCCGGTAGAAGTAACGGCAAGAATAATAGAAATAAAGAGCAAATTTAGGACAACATCGTCAATACATTGTGGTCAATTGGTGGCTAATGTGCACCTCTACTCTGTAAACTTAGCTTAGATGCTTTATAATAACACTCATATGACTATCGCGTATCAGCTCGCCCTTTGAGATTTTGAATTTTAAGCTTTTGAATACAGATAAGCGTCTCTTATTAATGAGACTTATCAAGGGGCCACAGCACTTTTATTATTTACCTTTCGTTGGAGAAATTATGTCACAGCAAGCACCCGACAAAACCTCTATTGAGCACGACCATGTGAGCCGTGAAGAGATTTTAGAAATCGCTACCTTAGCACGTTTAGGAGTGGATACAGACACCGCTGGTAGCTACGCTGAAGATATCAGTAAAGTATTAGGCCTGATGAAAACTCTAGGCGGCGTTGATACTACAGGTATTAAGGCTTTATCTAATATCCATGAAGTCTGCCAAGAACTACGCAGCGACGTCGCCAAACATGATATCGACCGCGAGCGTAACCAGTCTATGGCGCCTGCAGTCGAAGACGGTCTCTATCTCGTACCGCAAGTAATTGAATAGCCTATAGATACGAGCTTATTAGGACCTTTTACTTTTATTTCTCAACTGGCTTTTTTCACTAGCTTTATAACTACTAGCTTTATAACTCTTAGCCTTATAACTATAACGGACGACACCTTATGTCTGAGATGCATCTCTTATCTACCGAGCAGCTGATTACAGGCTTGCAGGACAAGCAATTCAGCAGTCTTGAGCTGACCGAACACTATATCAAGCGTATAGAAAACTTAGATAACCAGGTTAATAGCTTTATTACTACAACCTTTGATAGCGCTCGTGCGCAAGCTAGCGCCGCTGATGCTATGCGTACTCAAGGCGACAAACGCCCACTGCTAGGCGTACCAATGGCGCACAAAGATATCTTTTGTACTCAAGGGGTATTGACCACTTGTGGCTCGAAGATGCTGCATAACTTTATCTCGCCTTATGACGCCACTATCGTCAGTAACATCCGCGAGGCTGGGATGATTAATCTAGGTAAGCTCAATATGGATGAGTTTGCGATGGGCTCAGACAATAGCAGCTCATACTATGGCAAGGTGCAAAACCCTTGGAACCTAGAGCGCGTTCCTGGTGGCTCATCAGGGGGTAGCGCGGCAGCAGTAGCGGCAGGCTTTGTACCTATGGCAACCGCTAGCGATACCGGCGGCTCTATTCGTCAGCCGGCATCGTTTTGTGGTTTAACCGGTATTAAGCCCACTTATGGCCGCGTCTCGCGTTTTGGCATGATTGCTTATGCGTCAAGTCTCGATCAAGCAGGCACTATGGGTCGTAGCGCGCAAGACTGCGCTTATCTTTTGCAGCCTATGGTCAGCCATGATGAGCGCGATGCTACCTCCGTCAAACATGACATTCCAGACTATGTACAAGATATCAAAGACGCTGAAGCTGCAGCGGGTGACAAGCCTCTTGATGGTCTGCGTATCGGTGTCGCAAAAGAATACTTCACCAAAGGTTTGAACAAAGAGGTCGAACAAACCGTGCGCGCGGCACTAAAACAATACGAGGCGCTTGGCGCGACGATTGTAGAGGTTAACATTACTAACCCTGACATCACGCTCGCGACTTATTATATGTTGGCCCCTGCTGAGGCTTCCTCTAACTTGTCACGCTTCGATGGCGTGCGCTTTGGCTATCGCTGCGAAGAGCCAAAAGATTTGACTGATCTTTACACGCGCTCACGTTCTGAAGGTTTTGGTCCTGAGGTGCAGCGCCGTATCTTGACCGGCACCTATGCGCTATCTGCAGGCTACTTTGATGCTTATTATACCAAAGCACAAAAAGTACGCCGTATGATTGTTGAGGACTTCGACAAGGCCTTTACTCATTGCGATGTCATCGCCAGTCCTACTGCGCCAACTGCTGCTTATAAACTCAGTGACAACTTAGATCCAGCCGCTATGTATCTAGGCGACGTTTATACTATCGGGGTCAATTTGGCAGGCTTGCCAGCACTTAGCCAACCAGTAGGTCTAACCTCTGAGGGCTTACCTGTCGGTCTACAGCTCATTGGTCAGTATTGGCAAGAGAGTAAACTGCTGAGCACCGCGCATCTGTTTCAGCAACATACCGATCATCACTTGCAAAACTCGCTTATCGCGAAGCAAAACGTATAAGTTATCTGTTGATGGTCAAATCACTTACGGTATAAGACTACTTGGTTTCGCTGATTGGTTTTGCTGAGTAAAACTGGACTCTAATAAGGATATAAGATGACTGTTATCGATATGTTGAAACAAGATTACGGCTTAGATAATGACCAAGCAGCTGGCTTGCAGGCTAAGCTAAAAGAGTTAGAGGCGTTTTTTGATAAAAACTTTGAAGATAGTCCAAGCTTTTTCAAGACTTTCTATAGCAAGTTTGAAGAGACGATTGCTCCTTACGGTTTTGAAGAAAGGAATGCAAAGCAGGCTGAGCCTTTGGTAAGTGATCTGTATTTGCAAGGCGATTTTAAGATCTTGGTCAGCTACATTATCCCCGCTTATTATCAAAGCGGCGGCGATAGTGAGGTTTTCTCAGATACTTATACCCAACTGATGAACAGCTATTAAAGTCTGAAAGCGAGCCAATAGCACAACACATTCGGCGGTAGCGGGCTAATGAACTACGATAAGACGATAAATGGGCACGAATACTATTATCATCGCTCGCGACTATGAGCCTAGAAGACTTTTAGCATACCCCTGTTTTATTTAATTTTTCGATAGGATTTTATGATGGAAATGACAGAATTTGCAACTCGTAAAGAGCTGCTCGTCGACGGCTATGAAGTCGTCATCGGTATTGAGATTCACTGTCAGCTCAATACCGACAGTAAAATATTCTCAAGCGCCCCTACCGACTTTGGTAATGAGCCAAACACTCAGGCGAGTATCGTTGATCTAGGTCTCCCTGGTGTATTACCTGTTTTAAATACAGGTGTTGTCGACCGCGCCTTAAAGTTCGGTATCGGCGTCGATGCCGAATTAGGACTATTTAATACATTTGATCGTAAAAACTACTTTTATCCTGACTTGCCTAAAGGCTATCAAATCACGCAAATGGCAAACCCTATCGTCGGCAAAGGCTATATCGATGTCGTGGTTAATGAAGGCGAAAAGAATGAATATCATAAACGTATGGGTATCACTCGCGCGCATTTAGAAGAGGATGCTGGCAAGTCTGTCCACGATGCAATCGATGGGATGACGGGTGTCGATCTGAACCGTGCTGGCACGCCGCTCATCGAGATCGTCTCTGAGCCAGATATGCGCTCAGCGGCCGAAGCTTTGGCTTATATCAAAGCCATCCATCAACTCGTGACTTGGCTTGGTATCTCGGATGCGGTCATGGCAGAAGGCTCGTTCCGCTGCGATTGTAACGTCTCTGTGCGTCAGCCAGGCGGTGAGCTTGGCACTCGTACTGAGCTAAAAAATCTAAACTCATTTCGTTCAATCGAACGCGCTATCGCTCGCGAGATCGAACGTCAAATCGATATTATCGAGGACGGTGGTAAAGTCGTGCAAGCGACGATGCTCTATGATCTTGAAAAAGATGAAACCCGCGTCATGCGTACCAAAGAAGACGCCAACGACTATCGCTACTTCCCTGATCCTGACTTGCTACCTGTACGTATCGAGCAAGCCACCATTGATGCAATAAAAGCGGCGATGCCTGAGCTGCCTGCTCGTCGCCGTGAGCGTTTCGAGAATGAGCTTGAGCTATCAGAATACGATGCGCGTATCCTAACTGGTAGCCGTGCGATTGCCGACTACTTCGAAGACGTCGTTGCTGAGGTTGGGCAAGACAATGCTAAGACTGCCGCAAACTGGGTCATGGGCGATCTGCTCGGCGCGCTCAATAAGGATGACACGGACATCACCGACTCTCCTATCAGCGCTAAACAGCTAGCAGGACTGCTTGCCAGACTGTTTGATGATACTCTATCTGGTAAACTGGCTAAGAAAGTCTTTAGCGCTTTATACGCACGTGAAGGTGGCGACGGCGATGATGCCGCAGATATTATCATCAAAGATAAAGGCCTCAAGCAAGAAACTGACACCGGCGCGATTAAAGCGATGGTCGAAGAGGTGATCGCCAACAATCAAACCATGGTCGATGAGTATAAAGGCGGTAAAGAGAAAGCCTTTAACGGTCTGGTCGGGCAAGTAATGAAAGCCAGCCGCGGTAGTGCTAACCCTCAGCAAGTCAATCAGATCTTAAAAGAGCTGCTTGGCTAGAGCGTCAGTAAGAGGGCAATGGCTGTTATAAGTGCAATTAAAAGGTGATAAAGGGCCGTAACAATTAGCTCTTGCAATCTAAAGAAATTTGGGTAGAATAGCAGTCATTCGGGGCGTAGCGCAGTCTGGTAGCGCACTACACTGGGGGTGTAGTGGTCGCAGGTTCAAATCCTGCCGTTCCGACCAAACATAGTAGTAAAAAGAAAAGCCAATCATTGCTTGCAATGGTTGGCTTTTTTTTATGCAGCTATTAAACGGACGCCTTAGTAATAGCGCTTAATTCCTCATTAATTATAAAAGTCTTCGCGCGAATACCGCTGAAGCCAAATGACTCTAAGCGTTCAGTGTGCTTGGTTTGATATCTATTAGCATCATCTAAATGGTCAAAGACATAAATACCGCCCGCCTCCTGCGTGTCTTTATTCTCTGTCCATAACTTATAGACTAAGCCTTTTTCCGTAGCAATGTCCTCTGCAAGCTCTTTCATTTGCTCATAGAACTCATCACCAAAAGGACCCGTATAAGGGAAATCCATCTGTAGCAGGTATTTCATATTTTATTCCTATGATTTATTAGACCGTGATTTATTAGGCCGTCACTTATTGGACTGTTTTAACAGGATACTGTTTATGGAATTATAGATAATGTAGATCTTGTATCATTACAACCAATTATAGGCCAACTGCCTATAGACTTTTAATCGTCAAGCGGTTAGCTTAAATAGGTCATCAACTATTCAAGTTTATGCTATGTCCGAGCCTATTGCTCAACTCTCACCGAATAACACTATGTCTAGCGGTCGTCCACCATGGGAAGCTTATCGTCGCCCTTATGTGCGTGATTTGGCGTATGTACTTGCTTGCCCTAACATCTTAACTCACTGGATCGACTTCTCGCCAGATCAAATTACTCATCCCATCGCGGTTCATAATAGTGAGTTTTGGCTAGCGCAGTTTCAAGCGTACCAGCAGCGCTTAGAGCAGCTTGATAACACTAACGCTTATCAAGATTTGACGCGTTATCTATTATCGCGGCCTAGTCCGAATCGCTTAGGCTTTCACTTTGAAGGCTTATTGTCGTTTTGGTTACAGGATGGGTTTGCGCATGAGCTGCACGCGTTTGAGACCTTAGCCAGTAATATTCAATTGTATAATGATAAGCAAACGGTAGGTGAGCTTGATTTAATTCTTTATAATCATGTTCAGCAGCAGACGGAGCATTGGGAGTTAGCGATTAAGTTCTTTATGGGCTCGCAGCCATTCGCACCGCAAGACTGGGTTGGCATTAATTCAAACGATAACCTTCAGCGCAAAATGACTTATATGCAAAATAAGCAGTTTCGCAGCGTTTGGGTAGATACTGAGGATCATGGGCGCGTCAAGATTGATAAACGTTATGGAGTGATCAAAGGTCGCTTCTTTTTGCCTGTTCATTATACTGATTTTACTTATCCTGACTGGCTAGAGCCGACATTTCCTATGCATGAATGGTGCGATATAAACGATGAAACTACTCTTGCTGATCTCGATAAAAGCTCGCTACGCCAAGCCCATTATATTGAGTGGTTCACCAAGCGCGACTTTTATGACGAGCATCAGTCGTTATCTGGTCTGCCACTAGGATCAATGGGACAGCCACCTAAAGCGGGGTTATACTTTATAGAAGAGCGCCCACTGGTGATTTACCCTTATGTGAGCGCTAGTAGTGAGAATAAACTCTAAGGTGGAGCCTTGTTTCAATAGTTCTCAATGACCTGCATAATCTCGTATCTAAGCATATCGGCGCTCGGCATACGCTCAGCATGAAAGCGGACGATAGCGATACCGGCACTGGCTAGTGCTTTGTCTTTTTTATCGTCGGCCTTTTGCCGCGATTTACTGCTATGAGTCCAGTCATCCAGTTCGATGGCGACTAAAGTGGTTTGTGCGTCGATATCGGTAATCACATAATCGACGCTTTGCCGGCAGATACGATTAAACCAAAAGCTGCGCTCGCTGGCCTCCTCAGAGTTGGCTTCGATAATGCGGGACAACTGAACTTGGACGAAGATATGATATTCAGGGAGGGCATTTTTGAGCTTATTAAAAAAGATGACTTCGGTATCGGTCATAATAGGCATCGGCGCAAAAGGCCAAATCGCCAAATCGTCACCACGTACCGGTGCAGGAGCCGGCTCTTCTCTTTTTGAATTCGACTGATGCTTTATCACCACTATCAGAGTCAAAAAGCCGATAGCTGCGAGCAGAAATACAATGCCAAGTGACATAGGTTTACCTTATAAATTTGAGGCGACCGCCCAGCCTTTGTAGGCTGATAAGTCATACAGTAGGAAATAAAAAAGCAGCCGCTATCGTATACAAGCTTAACTCAATCAGCAATCTATAAAATAAAAAACACGACAATATATGTCGTGTTTTAAGCTAAAGTTTTGCGCTATAGATGGTTTCGAGCTAAAGATAGATACTCATAAGAAAGTAAGTGTTTACCAATATTTGACCCAAGCACCGCTAGTATCCACTTTGGGGTCGTTGTTAATCTTATCTTTTAGCGCTAATGCGGCCACTTTACCGCGCTCAGGACCAACGACGACGCGGACACCGCGACTGGTCTTACTCGTTGTCACTTGATAGCCTGCATCTTTGAATTTTTTGGCGACTCTATCGGCACCGGCTTGATCGCTAGCTAACGAGACTTGTACGCCAAAGCTGCCCTTAGCATCGGTTTGTTTCGCTTCTCTACGAGCCTCTACCAAGCGCTGCTGCGCATCACGCTTTGCTTGTGCTTGCGCTTTTTCTTGTTCGCGCTTACGCTCTGCTTCTGCCGCTTCACGCTCTAAGCGCTGAATCTGTTTACGCGAAGGAATGGTAATCGTCTGCCCTAATTGTAAGGTAGCAGATGGTGAGGTGTTATTGGCTTGGGCTAAGGCTTCAACGGGCACATTGTACTGACGTGCTAGCTTGATTAAGCCATCACCGGACTTGACTTTGTATTCGCTTGGCGAGCTTGGTGGCTCGGATTTAGCCGCTTGCGCTTTTTGCTCAGCTGCCTTGTTTTCAGCGGCTCTTTGTTCAGCGGCCTTTTGTTCTGCCGCTCTTTGCTCGGCAGCTTTGCGTTCGGCTTGTTCTTTGGCTGCCGCTTTTTCTCGGGCCTCAGCTTCTGCCTTTTGTTGAGCAGCGCGCTGCTGCTCTTGCTCAGCTGCTCTTTTTGCTTCAGCGGCGCGGCGCTTTTCTTCTTCAATGCGACTTTCGTTACTTACAGCGTTTGCGCTCGTACTAGTAGGTGTCACTGTCACGGTATCTTGCTGCGTCTGTACTGCAGGGTTGTCTGATGTGGTGGGCGTTTCTTGTATCGCCTCTTCTTCATCAGCTTTGGGCGTGGCATTATCGATATAGCGTTGGTTTTCTGCGCGTGCTTTAGCGAGTGCTTTGGCCTCTGCAGACTCTTGCTCAGCCAAAAACTGCTCGGCACGCTTTTCTTGTTCCGCTACCCGCAGGGCACGCTCTTTTTGTTTTTGAGCCAATAGCTTTTTTTCAGTTTCGATATCTGTGGTCAACGGGGTCACGTCCTGTTGCTCTTCAGCGCTAGTCTCAACGATAGCTGGGGCCGCAACGGTATTATCATTGGTTCCAATCTGTTGCACCATGGCATATAGCATCACGCTACCGCCAATAATCATGCCGATGCCCAATAAGGCTTGTCTAGAAAAATTCATCCGTTTCATTTCCTCAGTTGGTAACAATGATCACTTTATACCCTCAAAGCTTTATACGCACTGCTTATACTGCAAACTTATTTGATAAATGAGTACTATTTTTACGAAAAAATAGCACTCATTCATTTATAAAGCCTTTTATTATCATAATAAAGCGCTTTGATTATAAAACAATTTTTTCGTATTGTCTGCTAACAGGATACTTCAACAGACGATGCAAACTGCGTTACCTAACAAAAGCTAAATCAAACTACTTATCGGCTGAGCTTAAGGTTTTTAGCTTGACCATGTTAGTTTGATGAGCAGCTCTATCCTAGCGTTATGTTGGCTCTAGGGTCAAAGCTAAAAGCGTCTCGCCAATGGTATGAAAAGAGCCGCAAACTAGCAGGAGATCGTGTGGCTGACTCGCCAAAATAGCCGCTTGCGCCGCCTGCTGTAAACTCTCAAAAGTATGGATGCGCTCTTGAGGAATATAAGCGCTCATCGCGGCTACTAATTGCTCAACGCTCGCTGCTCTTGGATAATCTATCTCAGCGATAAACCACTCAGACATCGGCAAATCAGCTTGCGTTAAACGCTGAACAACCAGCTCGATATCCTTATCTGCGAGCATAGAAAACACTACCTTAATCGTCGCAGTTTTATTACCGGCCAGTTGCTTGTGCTGCTGCCAAAGCGCTGCTAACTGTGCGAGCATAAAATCAACGCCATGCTCGTTATGGGCGACATCGAATAGCCAATGGCGATCAGCCAGCTGCCGATAATCAAAACGCCCTGCTAGCTGAACGCTACCCAAGGCTTGCTTGATAGCGTCAATGCCGATATCGAGAGGACTGGCTAGCACGGCTGATACCGCATTAGCAGTATTGGTCAGTGACAGTTTTGGCCGCGGTAATTGTAGTGTCACTGCCGCATTACTATATTGCCAAGTGGGCTTAGCATTAGTATTAAGCTCATTATTAAGCTTAGTATTTATCTTATCTTCGCTACTACTCTTAACTTCACGGTAATAAAAATCCTGTCCCACTTGATAGCAAGTGACATTATGCTGCTCAACAAGTTCTGCAACGCTGGCGGGCATTTCAGTAGCGCCGTAAATCAGGGGAATACCTTCACGTAAAATACCCGCCTTTTCACGGCCGATATCTTCAAGGTTGTCTCCGAGCCAATCCACGTGATCGATACCGATATTGGTAATCACTGCCAGATCAGGATCGATGATATTGACCACATCTAAGCGCCCGCCTAAGCCAACTTCTAGCACCCAAACCTCGCAGTCTGCGTTCGCAAATATCAAAAGCGCGGCTAAAGTCGTCATCTCAAAAAAGGATAAGGTTAATCCGCATTGCAGCCTTGCGGCCTCAACTTGCTCAAAAGCCGCTATCAAAGTCTTATCACTAACCATCTGGCCATTAATACGTACGCGCTCATTGAACTCAATTAAGTGCGGCGACTGATACAGCGCGGTTTTATATCCCGCAGCTTGACACAGCTCACTGATCATCGCAGTCGTGGAGCCCTTACCATTGGTGCCTGCTACCGTAAAAACGTAGGTATTTTCTTTGGCCGACTGGACGACTCCTAAACGCTCAGCGACCGGCAGCACTCTGGAGAGCCCCATATCTATCGCTGAGACGTGGATTTGCTGCATATAATCTAGCCATTCCGTCAGGCTAGAGTCTTTAGTCGGCTTATGCGCCTGCGAAGTCAAAGAAGAAGAGTCCATAAATAACCTATATCAAAAATGGGCGTAAAAAAAGCTATAAATCGTCATTATGTTTGCCTCAAAGTGTATAGCAAATTCAATCAAAACCCCAATTCAAAATGACAAGTCAAAACCAAAAAATAGCACTTACCGCTCTTCACGATAAATGCTATTAAAAGTGTGCTAAGTGTACTTTAAAAACAGCTTAAACGCAGAGCTAAGCATCCACGTTTGGCTGATGACAAAGCTTAGCAAGCAGGCGATAAATGGTATCTATCATTTGATGACGATGCACCACTTCATCGACAACGCCGTGCTCTAATAAAAACTCAGCGCGCTGGAAAGGCTCTTCTAAGGTCTCGCGTACGGTTTGCTCAATGACGCGCTTGCCGGCAAAGCCTATCATCGCTTTTGGTTCGGCTAAATGGATATCACCAAGCATGGCAAGCGATGCCGTCACGCCGCCGTAAACGGGATTGGTCAACACCACGATATAAGGAATACCTGCCAAACGCAGACGCTCAACCGCAGCTGCGGTACGCGCCATCTGCATCAAGGACAGTAACCCTTCTTGCATACGCGCACCACCAGAAGCAGCAAAACAAACTAACGGTTTACGCTCTGCTAAGGACTTCTCCGCCGCTTGTACAAATCGATCGCCAACCACTGAGCCCATCGAGCCGCCCATAAATTGAAAGTCAAAAGCACAGGCCACGACTTCAAGATTGCGTAGCTTGCCATATAGCACAATCAGCGCTTCGCTCTCGCCCGTCTTAGTCTGGGCTTGCGTCATACGCTCAGGATAAGGTTTGCTATCGACGAAGCCTAACGGGTCTTTTGCGATAAACTCCTGCCCAATCTCGCCATCGACTTGCTCCAAAAACCAT
The DNA here is from genome assembly GCF_040309765.1 of Psychrobacter sp. TB20-MNA-CIBAN-0197. Taxonomy (NCBI): domain Bacteria; kingdom Pseudomonadati; phylum Pseudomonadota; class Gammaproteobacteria; order Moraxellales; family Moraxellaceae; genus Psychrobacter; species Psychrobacter sp. TB20-MNA-CIBAN-0197. The sequence goes on along the minus strand of NZ_JBEOPC010000018.1, from coordinate 9,375 downwards.
TGCAAGCGCTCACGAGCAGTCATCGCCAGATGATGATCGCAGTGCGGACAAACATAACAGTTAAAGATAAGCGCCGTATTGGTGATCATCGACAGGCAGTTCGGGCACTTAGTTGAAGGCTCAGTCTCAACTGCAGTCAGTTGCGGCGTGAGCTGCTGCTTAACGCCCGGTACGGGACGATTAAACCACGATTGGCCTGCCGTATCGGTACTGGTTTTGGTACTGATTTTGACACTGTCCTCTGACATCTCAGTTTTTTCTATAGTTTCAGTCATATTATTCGCCATTATCAAAAGGTTATCCGGCACGTTTGCGCATAACCGTTTATAGTATTATGAATGATTGCTCATGCATCATTGCAGATATGGTCTTAGTTTACACACGTAAACTAAAATTAGCAAAGCCATTCAACATATTGCTATTAACGGCTTTTCTCGATAGTTTACTGGAGTAATAGTATATAAAACCCGCACTGACGATAATATTACAAACTATCTAAAGCGTCTCTTAGCTCATTCATTTTAGTCATAATACGCTGCTGTGCTTCCGCTACCGCCTTGCTATCGTTGGCATCGATATCAGCAAAGTTCTGCACTAAGGCACTCCCCACAATGACCCCATCGGCGTGCTCGCCAATGGCTTTGGCAGACGCACCATCACGAATACCAAAACCAACACAAACTGGCAAATCCGTCTCTGCCTTAATCGCTTGTACTTGCTGCGCGACATCATCAGTATCGAGCGTAGCAGATCCGGTAACGCCTTTGAGTGACACGTAATAAATATAACCGCCACAATGGGTCAAGACTTGCTCACGGCGCTCAGGTAAAGTCGTAGGCGATAATAAGAAAATCTCATTCATCGAATGCTCGGATAGATGCTGAGTAAAGCTGCCCGCCTCAGCTGGCGGCAGGTCCACCATCAAGAGACCATCAACCCCTGCCTGTTCACACAGCTGCACAAAGTTATCATAGCCAATGATTTCCACAGGGTTAAGATAGCCCATCAGGATAATAGGCGTCTGTGTATCTTGCTTACGAAACTCGCTTACCATATTTAGCGCATCACGAGTGCTAGTACCTGCCGCCAACGCGCGCTCGCCTGCTAAAGCTACGGTTGGGCCATCGGCCATAGGATCTGAAAACGGTAAACCGACTTCAATCATATCTGCGCCGTGCTTCACTAAATCGTGCAATAGACCGACAGTGGTTGCAGGATTAGGATCGCCTGCCATCACGTACGGAATCAGCGCTTTTTTGTTCTGTGATTTTAAAGTTTCAAAGGTGCTTTCAATTCGGGTCATAATTTTCTCTAGTTATTATTTAATAAAAACAAGAGGCTATTATTAGCCTCTGTTAATCATATTATTGAATGCTACAGCTCAATCCCTTCCGCCTTCATCACTGAATGCAAATCTTTATCGCCGCGACCTGACATATTCACCACGATAGTCTGCTCAGGTGTCATGGTTTTGGCCAGTTTTAATGCATAAGCGCAAGCATGAGACGTTTCTAAAGCTGGAATAATACCTTCTTTACGCGTCACTTTATGAAAGCCCTCTAACGCCTCTTTGTCGGTACAGCCAACATATTCAACCCGGTTCATGTCTTTTAGGAAACTATGCTCAGGACCAACACCTGGATAATCAAGACCTGCCGAGATCGAATGCGTTTCTTGAATCTGACCATCATCATCTGCCATTAGATACGTACGATTACCATGCAACACGCCGATACGGCCCGCCGCTAGTGGCGCTGAATGACGACCACTTTCGATACCATCGCCTGTAGCTTCGACACCATACATCTTCACATCGGTATCGTTTAAAAAGTCAAAAAACAGACCAATAGCATTCGAGCCGCCGCCAACACAAGCGACTAGTGCGTCAGGTAACTTACCTGTTTGTTGCAAGTGCTGTACACGCGTCTCTTTACCGATGATCGCTTGAAAATCACGCACCAGTAGCGGATAAGGATGCGGGCCTGCGACCGTACCGATAATATAATAAGTCGTATCGACATTGGTGACCCAATCGCGCATGGCTTCGTTCATTGCATCTTTTAAGGTGCGCGACCCTGAAGTCACTGGCACGACAGTCGTGCCTAAGAGACGCATACGGTAGACGTTCATCTTTTGTCGTTCGACGTCGTCTGCGCCCATATAGACGATGCACTCTAAGCCCAAACGTGCGGCGATAGTCGCGGTTGCCACGCCGTGCTGACCCGCTCCTGTCTCCGCGATAATGCGTTTTTTGCCGCACATTTTGGCGAGTAGCGCCTGCCCGATAGTATTATTGACCTTGTGCGCGCCGGTATGATTGAGATCTTCACGCTTAAAGTAAATTTGCGCGCCGCCGATTTCATCGCTTAAACGCTTGGCATGATACAGCGGCGTTGGGCGACCGACGTAATTGACCAAATCGTTATGATACTCCTCCCAAAAGGCCGGATCAGCTTTGACTTTGGTGTATAGCGTCTCAAGCTCTTCTAGCGCTGCCATCAAAGTCTCAGACACAAAGCGGCCGCCATGCACGCCAAAATGACCACGAGGATCAGGGTATTGATTGAAATCAGCGACGTCTTTTGGATTGGTAAAAGTATTGATCGTTTGTGCTGAATTATTTTCGGTTGTAGTACTCATCAAAATATCCTGTAGATAACATATAGGTTAAAAATGCTTATAAATTAAAGGCCAAACAATTAAAACAATATAGGGCTTATAAATAAATCGATAAAACTCTTTGCCTTGATCTCGGCCATAGTCAATCTCTTCGCCGATCATTGCCATCGATCTCGTTTGACCGCTTTCATAAAGCCGCGCATTTTGTCTTCATCTTTTTTACCTTTCGCGGACTCAATACCGCCGCTCACATCGAGCGCGTAGAGCGCATGGATAGGCAGATCTAAAGTTGCAGCGACATTATCAGCATCAAGCCCGCCTGCCAATATAATAGGCAGCGCACTGTCTGTTGGGATCAAATCCCAATCGAACTGATCGCCCGTACCGCCATATTTCTGCGGATTATAAGCATCAAGTAAAATACTACTTGCACCAGCGCTAGCAAAATCGTTAATTGTAGCTTGGACGCTCGCTAGCGTGTCTTGTTCGCTATTGATACGTAGCGCCTTTATCCAGCGTTTATGCACGCTATTAGCCAGTTGCTGACATTGCTCAGGACTCTCATCGCCATGAAACTGGATAATATCAAAAGCGACTTTATCGGCTAACTCCATAAGCTCGTCTTTATCCACATTGACCACTAAGGCGACGACGCTAGTAAAGGCTGGTACTCCGGTAGTCAATTGCTGCGCTTGCGCTATGGTCACCGCACGCGGACTTGGCGGATAAAACACTAAGCCTACCGCATCGACCCCTAGCTGGATAGCTGCCTCAATATCAGCAAGCTGAGTGAATCCGCAAAATTTTACCTGCATATTTTGACCTTAGCCAAGTAAACTTGAAGTTGTCTTAATAAAGTGGCTGTTCATAAATTAGCGATTAATAGAGGCGCCCAGCTCTAGAAATGAGGGTGATTTGTTAACTCAAAGCCAAATCAATTGCATCCAAAAACTTATCCTAGCATACTTTTATTCATAGTTTTGTTTATGATTACCATAAGGACTTTTCAATGTCTAAAAAGACAGCGGCAACTAGCAGCAGTAAAGATAACGATAGTAAAAAAAAGCCGGATAATAATGCACATTCGCCCCATTATCTAATGTGGTTTCGTCGTGACTTGCGTATACATGACAATACCGCTTTGGCCGCTATTTGTGAACAGGCTAATGCCAGTGAAGCGCCTGTTACCGCCGTCTACTTTATCACTCCTGAGCAATGGCTTGAGCATGATGACTCGCTCGTACAAGTCGATCATATCGCGCGTACTCTGCCGATACTAGCGCAAAAGCTAGAAGATCAGTTAAATATCGCTTTAAACGTCTATCTATGTGCCGATTTTGATAAGTCTATAGAAGCTATCACTGAGCTATGTGCAGAGCAAAAAATTACTACCGTTATGGCCAATCACGAGTACGAAGGCAATGAAATCGATCGCGATGAAAAGTTGACAAAGCAGCTTGCTAATGATGACATCGAGTTTATCCGCCATCATGACCAGTGTATATTGCCGCCGCTGAGCATCACCACTAATGACGGCGATAGCATGTACAAAGTCTTTACCCCATTTTATCGTAAATGGCGCGATACGTTGGAGGCAGGTTCGCTTAGCGCTCATGAAGCTACAAAAGTGACTGCTAATAATAAAACCAAAGCTCGCATAAAATCTATGGCACTAAAGTCTGCCACAGACAATGCCAATACTAGCGCCAGTATAGAAAAGCTTGCGCACAAAATAGTCGCTGACTATCAAAAACCTTTAGAGTACGACGAGAAAAAATTCACCGATAAGCCTGCGCAGCTTAAGCAAGCACGCGAGGATTATCCGGCTGGTGAAGACGCCGCTATACAGCGTTTAAAGGAGTTTGTCGCTGAGGATATCGAAGATTATGATGTCAGTCGTGACAAGCCTATTTTGCAAGGTACGAGTCACCTGTCGGCCTACTTAACGATTGGCGCTATCAGTCCAAGGCTATGTTACCTGCAAGCAGCGCAAGCGCAAGAAAAACTGCACGGTAATGATAGCGATAATGAGGACATCAATCGCTGGATAAGCGAGCTGGCTTGGCGCGACTTTTATCGTCATGTGTTAGTCGATAAACCCAAACTCATCGAGCATAAAGCTTATAAAGAAGACGCCGATAATAAGGTCAATTGGTCATATGATAAAGATGACTTTGCCGCTTGGTGCGCAGGCAAAACAGGTGTGCCGTTAGTTGATGCCGCGATGCGTTGTCTGAATGCCACAGGCTTTATGCATAATCGCTTACGCATGGTGACGGCAATGTTTTTGACCAAAGACTTGCTCATCGATTGGCGCTGGGGCGAGCGCTACTTTATGCAGCAGCTGATCGATGGTGACTTTGCTTCTAATAATGGTGGCTGGCAATGGAGCGCTTCTACGGGTACGGATTCTGCGCCGTATTTCCGCATTATGAACCCCTTTAGCCAAGGCAAAAGCCATGATGCTAAGGGCGAGTTTATCAAGACTTGGCTGCCAGAGCTCAAAGACGTCCCTGTTAGCACGTTGCACTCTGAGGACACAATGCGTAAGGCACTAAAAAAAGGCGGCGAGTTTGCAGATATAGACTACCCTGTGCCTATGGTTGAGCATAAAGAAGTGCGCAAACTGGCTATTGCTGAGTTTAAAAAATAAAGCATAGCTCAGTATTTATACGAAAAGCATACCTCTGAAAGTTGCCATAAAAAAGCGCTCAATTATCGGTAACTGAGCGCTTTTTTATATTAAGCTAAACACTTAGAACTTATCTAGTTTGACTAAGTTAATTTGAATCAGTTAATTTGACCAAGTTAACTCGCGGTACTCGCCGGCATGCGACAAGCGCCCGCGCCTTGCGTGGTAACAGTAACTACCGCTCCTGTCATCGCAAATAGCTGCTGCAATTGTGTTTGCGCGTTGCTCAGTGCCATGGTCATCACATCACCGCGGCAGGCACGCTCAAGCACTTCTTTTTTGGCCATACTTTGCGCTTGTGCCAATATCGCCGGATCAACTTGCATCATCCCAAACGCGCCCGTTTGCCAGTCGTATATCTCGATATCATCAAGATATACGGCAAACACCTCTGAGGGCGGTATAGTGATATTAATCTTTGGCATGATCGATGATGGCGTAGTCGAGTTATCCGCGGCTTCGAGCTGCTCATTAGTAGGCTGCACCACTTGTACCATCTCAGGCGTCAAGGCGCTCAGATCGATACCTGCTTGCACGCGTCCTTTAGCAATGAATAGTGCCTTTTGCTCATCTTGCCACAGCTTTGCCCAGCTGCCCTCGCGCTCACTAGTAATAATGGTATCGACACTAAAAGCCACCGTTTGCAGACGATTAAGCTGCTGAATTTGGGTGACAACGCCTTCTCTAGTAATCGTCTCAACAGGCTCTTCCTCAGCACTGTTTTGCATGATATAAATCGCAAAAGCTAACGCCGCTAGACCCACAAAGAGTAGTAGCCACGACATCTTAGCAATTTTTGGCTTAGCCTTACGCTCTTTGACAAGCCTATTATTAGGATCAGAAACGGGTTGCTCAGGAGTACTCATAGCGGCTACCTTTTTATGCGTTATTTGTTGTGTGCAGCTTAAAAAATTCAGTGCAGAATATTTATCTTAAAATCATAAGCTTAAATAAATACTGCTACTTAAATGCTATCAAAGCACCTAACTTCAAGGCGTCGCTACTTATTGTCAACACAAACCTTAAGTGAGTTATCTTTTAATCATTCGCTTTGTGTTAATAATAAAGGCTTGCTAGGATGGAAATGACAAAAAGTCATTGCGTCTGAGCCTAACTTTACCTAACATAGACAGGTTACGCTGAAGCATTATAAAAGCTCTATTATAAAGAGCGTTAATCGACTCGTTTCAGCGACTTCTTACCAAGGCAAGCTAGCGCTGGCATAAAATTTTAGCCTTACGTTTAGCGTCTTTTTTATTTATTGTATGATTGAAGATAAGGTTACGCTTTATTTATGAAAGCCAGTCAGTTCTTGTTCGCCACGCTAAAAGAGACCCCAAGTGATGCCGATATCGCCTCCAGCCAGTTGATGGTGCGTGCCGGTCTTATTCGTAAAATCGCTTCTGGACTCTATATTTGGTTGCCTTTAGGACTACGCGTCTTACAAAAGGTGGAACGTATCGTCCGTGAGGAGATGCAAAATATCGGCGCACAAGAAGTGCTTATGCCAATGACTCAGCCCGCTGAGCTATGGCAAACTACTGGCCGGTTTGAGGACTATGGTCCTGAGCTGCTACGTTTCAAAGATCGCCATGATCGCGACTTTGTACTTGGGCCCACCCACGAAGAGGTCATCACTACTTTAGCTCAAAGCGAGCTACGTAGCTATAAGCAGCTACCGATTACTTTCTTTCAAATTCAAGGCAAATTCCGTGATGAGATTCGTCCTCGCTTCGGGGTGATGCGCGCGCGTGAATTTACTATGAAAGACGCCTACTCGTTCCATGTCGATCAAGCCTCGCTTGCCAAGACTTACCGGGATATGTACGACGCTTACACGCGTATCTTTACTCGTTTGGGTCTAGATTTTCGTGCCGTACAAGCAGATACCGGCTCTATCGGCGGCTTTGCCTCGCATGAGTTTCATGTATTGGCGGACAGCGGCGAAGACGATATCGCCTTCTCTGACTCCTCTGATTACGCGGCGAATGTTGAGCTTGCCGAATCTTTATCCTTTAATATGGCTGAGCGCCAGCCGCCAAAGCAGGCGCGCGAAGATGTGCTCACCGAAGGTATGACCTCTTGTAAGATGGTTGCTGAACATTTAGATATCCCGCTGGCGAATACGGTAAAGACTTTGATCGTCCATGGTCATAAAGAAGACGATACGCCGCAGCTAATCGCCATAGTTTTGCGCGGCGATCATCAGCTCAATACCATCAAAGCAGAGAAAATCGAAGAAGCCAATGTGCCACTAACACTTGCCTCTGATGCAGAACTAAAAGCGGCGGGGCTGCATAAAGGCTATATCGGCGTTGACCTAGATATGCCTGTGTTTGTCGATCGCTCAGCGGCCACTTTATCCGACTTTGTGGCCGGCGCTAATGTCGTTAATAAACACACTATCGGTATGAACTGGGTGCGTGACACCCGTATCACCCGCATCGTCGATGTGCGCAACGTACAAGAAGGCGACCCTTCTCCTGATGGTAAAGGCACGCTAAAAATCAAGCGCGGTATCGAAGTCGGTCATATCTTCCAGTTGGGCGATAAGTACTCTCAAGCGATGAATGCTACTGTCTCTGGCGAAGATGGCAAGCCTGTGACGCTCATGATGGGCTGCTACGGTATTGGCGTGAGCCGTATTATCGCCGCTGCTATCGAGCAAAATAACGACGAGAACGGCATCATGTGGCCACAGACGCCAGATGTTAATGACTCCTTAGCGCCATTTGAAGTCGCTATCGTACCAATGAAATCCAAAGAAGACACGGTGATGGAGACGGCAACTGCGCTTTATGAAGAGCTAAAAGCGAAAGGCGTCAATGTCCTACTCGATGATCGTAATGAGCGCCCAGGCGTTAAGTTTGCTGATCTTGAACTGGTTGGTATTCCGCATCGCATTGTGGTCTCCGATCGCAACTTGGCTGAAGATAAGTATGAGTATGTCGATCGCCGCGATAGTGAGAAGCAAATGCTAAGCCGCGAGGAAGTATTGGCAAAGGTCGTTGGTTAATACGCTTCAATATAAAAAATAGCCTAGCTCATTAAATGAGCTAGGCTATTTTTTTTGCGGCCTATTCAATGACACGCGCTACTGGCGAATCAAACGACTTGGCTTCGGCAATAGTGAGATATCACTGACACGGCAAGGGTTAATATCGATACCGCCGCGGCGCGTGTACCAAGCTCTGACCATCAGCTTTGTAGGCTGATAGAACTCACTTAAATCAGCGAATATCTGCTCGACACACTGCTCATGAAAACCATTATGCTGACGAAAACTTAAGATATAGCGCAGCATCCTCGCGTCATCAACTTCGATAGCGCTACTCACCTCTACTGCTAGCGTTCCCCAATCGGGCTGATTGGTCACCGGACAATTACTACGCAGTAGATTGGAATAAAAGCTGAACGGCTGACTACTGTCACGACTTGATTGTTGCGTTTTAGCTTTTAATAATGAAGCATCAGGATGCGAAGTCAGAGCTATTTTTTCATCACTATCCGCTAGCGCATCATCGATACATACGCCCTTCGGCTGAGTAATGAGTAGCTCTGAATCTGTATTATTTAAATCAAATAATTCAACTTTGACTTCATCTTGCACGCAGTTAGATAAATCTTTGCTTAGTATTGTCTTAACCTCGTCCCAACTGGCAAACTCAGTAAAATTAATACTATTCAGATAAAGCTTCAGCGATTTGGACTCGACGATAAAAAGCGACGTCGCAGGGATACTAAAACGCGCCATCGCGACTTGCGAGATACCTTGCGTGTTTAGCCAAGAGACCTCAAACGCGTGCCACCAGTCCATACCGATGCTAAGTTTAGCAATACCGGGCTTATCAAATTGCCAGCCTATAGCTTCACGCCCCATACTACGGTCAATCGGATACAGGGTTTCAGGACTGTACTTGGTCGGATAGTCGGTGGTTTGCTCGCCTAAAATGCCATGGATACTCATAACTTGCCTTTTGTCTATGCTATTAGGGCGTGTTGAACATTCGACCATGGCACTGACAGCGACTATTTTTTAGGCGATTCGATGTTAAAAATAATAA